>JACIWG010000313.1 GCA_014361085.1 Nitrososphaeria archaeon | reverse complement strand
TGGTTTTCTTCAAAGATCCATTTAGCAAATCTCGCTATGGAAGTTACATAGGGAACGATATTTCCGGAAAAACTTTTTGGGACATTGCAGGAAAACAAGGGAAAAAAGTCTGTGTTCTTTTCCCACATCTTGGATATCCGGTATGGCCCGTCAATGGTATAATGATCGGAAGAACAACAGAAGTCGATATCAAGAAATTCGACATTCAAACTTGGCCTAAAGAAATTTCCACAAAATATGATCTCTCAGGTTTAAAGCCCATGACATCATATCCTGTAAATGTTGGAGATATAATAGAACCAACAAAGGAAGTTATCTTAAATGAAGTTGAATTAGCGAGTCAGCTGTGTCGAGACTTTAATTGGGATCTTTATTTTTTCTATTCTTCTTCACTAGATAACATACAACATCTATTTTGGATGTATTACGATAAGGAGGATCCTTTCTATTGGGAGGATAATCCTTATGAAAATGTAATTCCCGATTTCTACAAATTTTATGATAAAAATGTGATAGGAAGATTTCTCAAAATTATTGATTCTGATACCGTGTTAATAGTTTTGAGCGATCATGGACATGCGATGAGACCAGCCAAAGTTGCTAACATAAATGAAATATTAAGGAAAAAAGGATTTTTAAAAAAGAAAAAAGAAATGATAGGTTTCGAAAATACCTTCATAGATAAAATGAAGAATGCAATTCTATCAGTTATAGATCAATATAGAATAATTGGAAAAATGGCATCTATATTCTTGAAATTATTCCCACAAGGATTATCTTTTTATACGAACATAACCCCAATTGATAATAAAAGTATTGCCTATTTATCAGACCCTTCAGGGGGTATAAAAGCCTATAGCTATGCTGGAATAAAAATAAACAAAAAAATCATAGATGATTCTTCATATGAAAGCCTAAGAGACCAAATTATTAAAATATTATTATCTATCGAAAGCCCTGGAAATTCCGGGAAGCTTGTGGAATGGGCTAAACGAAGAGAAGAAATTTACAATGGTAAATATATTAATAAATACCCAGATATCGTTTTTAAATTAAAGGAAGGGTGGGGTGCTGGATTAGAAATAAATGAAAAAATATTTTCAAGAAGTAGATCACACAAACTACACTCAGGAAATCATCGGATGGAAACCCCAGTATTATTCATATATAATGAAAAAATAGAATTTGATTTAAAAAGGAACTTAGAATTAATGGACATAGCTCCCCTAATATTTAAATTCCTTGAAATGG
>JACIWG010000312.1 GCA_014361085.1 Nitrososphaeria archaeon | reverse complement strand
CTGGAGAGGTTTTAGAAGAGCCAGAGTACGAACAGCTTGCAGCGTGGTCTTCGAACATTGGAAATGATGATGTAACTGGTGCAATGATATTAAGCAAGGACGTTGACTGCCTAGGACTTGAAACAAATGAGGCAGGTTGGGTTGCAGGTTTTGCTATAGAATGCTATCAGAAAGGTATATTGACGAAGGAAATGCTAAATGGTCTAGAACTTTCTTGGGGCAATGTTGGGGGTGTGAGAGAACTTTTGAGGATGATTGCTAAACGTGAAGGTTTCGGCGACATTTTAGCTGAAGGAGTGATGAGGGCGTCAAGAAAAATTGGAGGGGAAGCCGTTAATTTAGCTATATATACATTAAAGGGTAACACGCCTAGAGGACATGATCACCGTAATAGGTGGACAGAACAGTTTGACACCTGTGTCTCAAATACTGGCACTCTAGAAACTTGGGGTATGTCGCCGATTGGTCCTACACCAAATTGGGAGGAACTGGTTGATTCAATGGTTCATGATAAGGGTGCAATGATGTTCGAGGACTCGCTTGTCACATGCAGATTTAATACAAGAACAAATGTTGAACTATTGTGTCAGGCTTTGAATGCTGTTACAGGATGGGATTTCACTTGGGATGATGGAATGGCTATTGGTAAAAGGATTGTGCACCTTCTTAGAGCATTTAATGTCCGCCATGGCATTAATCATAGAGAGGTGGATAGGCCTTCTCCAAGATATGGTTCAGTACCGGATGTTGGTCCAGCTGAGGGTAGGTCGTTAAAGGATGTTTGGGATAAGATGCTCGACAGATATTATACAAAGATGGGCTGGGATCTTTCAGGGAAACCTTTACCGGAAACACTTAAAAAATATGGCCTAGAATATGTTATTAAAGACTTGTATGGCCCCATACCCTAACTTATCTAATGCATACAATAAAGAAGTAAATTTAATATCATAATCTCCATCTTTATTATTTTATTTTTTAAACTGTTTTCTCTACAGCCGTTATGGGCAAACCCATCCATAAGATGTTCTCTCTATACCTTTTTCTTTGAGTTCAACTAAAAGCTTTTTTCTTTGAAGTTTGTAAAAATGATTTAGGATCATACAGGATAAGACCATCTACTACAGCATCAAGTATACAACAACTTTTAGAGTTAATATGTGTCTCAAATTCTTCGGGTATCATGTATACTGCTTGGACTATGCTAGGCAATCCGATATCAGTCACAAGCTTTGAGATCATAAGTATTTGCAGTCATTTTCAA
>JACIWG010000311.1 GCA_014361085.1 Nitrososphaeria archaeon | reverse complement strand
TATACTTAAAAGTGCTAATATTGCTCCAACAAAAATAGCTACACTAATGTTAAGCATAAAATTTCCAGTAAACAGGTCAAATAAAAGCGCTAAACCAAGTGAAATAAACACATACCCCCATAAAATCATATAATTCCTTTCATTTTTCAAGACAACAGCCTTATAGAAAAAGGTGTAAACTAACGTGTAGACACCTAAACCGGTTAAAATTATACTTAAGTAAATTTCAAAATTAACCAATATATTTCCAAAATACAGTATGCCACAAAAAGCAATCAATATAACAAATAATAGTGTTCCATATAAGCTATACTTCGGTCTACTAATTTTTGACATAGCTTTGGAAAAATTAAGGTTGTATATATGCTTTATATTGCAGTAAGTTACTGAATATTAAAATGATGATATAAATCTCAATATAAAAAGAAAAGCTTATATATGCGCATAATATATTATTATTAACGGGGCTGATGGCCCTGGAGGTGAGTCCCTTATGATGGGATTGCCTTCAAAGGCTATTGGCTCCACTGGATCCTTAGGAAACCTGAGCTAGGTGACACTCCCCCTCCAATAGACTAACTGAACCAATTTTTTTAAAAAAAGTATGGTGGAATTTAAGATATGCTATTCTATCTTTATTGGTTCACCCTTAGGCTTTTCCTCTTTCTTAGGTAGTGTCACTTCAAGAATACCATTACGATAGGATGATTTAGCTTTCTTGGGGTCCACTTTTGCAGGCAAGTCTACTTCTTTATAATATTTTCTTTGCGGTGTGTCAACTGAAATGGTCAAAGATGTTTCTGTACCATGTAATTTTATATCCTCTTTCTCTACACCTGGAACTTCTGCAATAACCTTTACTTCTCCATTTGTTGTCATAACGTCCACGATTGGTTCCCTTTCAACTTTGAAGTCAATGCTTGGTCTACCTGGGCCTGCTCCTACCTTAAGGTTCCCGAAGGTTCTCACTTGAGGTTTTCCATCAGGACCTATTGTTACACTGTATCCGTAAACGAATGGACCCCACTCTTTAACCTTGCTTCCATCTGGCAATGTCCTCTCCCTAACAAGCTCCTTTGGCACCATTTCACTTAGAGCCCTGAACTCGCGTTCCATTTCCTCTTCTATTTCCTTAAAGAATTCGTCAATATCTTCAAAAAACCAGCCTCTGAAAAAGGGCCAACGTCTTCTCCTAAATGGACTCCACCAGTCTTCGCTCATAAAAATCACCTAAAAAATTAAGAAACAAGCTTTTATATAAACATTTTCAT
>JACIWG010000310.1 GCA_014361085.1 Nitrososphaeria archaeon | reverse complement strand
CTCGAAGGTTAAGGGACCTTATAGATACTAATGTGAAAATGTATGAAAACATGTTCGAAAAATTAAGTAAATAACTTTTTATTTGCATACTTCTAACCCAAAAATATGAGCAGTAGTATCCAAAGTGTGAAAGAGAGGGCTATACTTTTGTCAGAGTTGGTAAAAGAGAATTTACTGCAGGTTAATGAAGAAGAATTAAGAACCTTTGTTGAAATACTTAAGTCGCATAAGAGTAGTAAGATATTGATAATGGGTGCTGGGAGAAGTGGTCTGGTTGGCCGTGCTTTTGCGATGCGTCTTCTCCATTTAGGCTTTAATGCTTACGTTTTAGGTGACACTATTGTGCCTTCAATTTCTAAAGAAGATCTAGTTATTGCAATTTCTGGTTCTGGGTCAACTAAACTTATAGTTACCGCAGCTGAAGCAGCTAAGCAAGTTGGTGCAAAAATTGTGTCCATAACTTCATATCCTGATTCTCCATTGGGTCAACTATCTAATCATATAGTGCTTTTAAAAGGGCGAATTGAGATCTCACCAAGAGACTATTTTGCTCGGCAAATTCTAGGTCTTCATGAACCACTTGCTCCATTAGGCACACTTTTTGAAGACAGTGCCCTATTTTTGTTAGATTCTATAATTGCTACCCTAATATCAGAATTTCATGTAAGTGAATTGGATATGAGGGAAAGGCATGCTAATATTGAATAAAACTTTTTTAATTTAAATAATATAATGTGGTTGCAATCTCCTTCCTCCAAAATCTTTTAAAAGGGTTTTTCCAGTGGTTTAGTGGGGTTTACTATGCCAAGGTATAAAACTACCGCAGAAGCATTAAAAATCATAGGCAACAAGGACCAGATTCGAAAGGTTTAGAAAAAATCTCTAAACCCGAATAATCTGGGTGTTGTTGCCCATGTAGATCATGGAAAAACTACTATGAGCGATAGTCTTCTTGCTGCATGTGGTATGCTTAGCCCTGCTCTTGCAGGCCAAGCTTTAGCCCTAGACTACATGGATCTAGAGCAGCAGAGACAAATGACAATTAAAGCGGCTAACGTTACATTATACTATGAATATGAAAATATTCCATATGTAATAAATCTAATAGATACGCCGGGACACATTGATTTTACTGGTAGAGTAACAAGAAGTTTGCGTGCGATTGATGGTGTTGTAGTTGTATGCGACGCTGTTGAAGGTATAATGACTCAAACTGAAACTGTTACCCGTCAAGCATTAGAGGAAAGAGTTAGACCTGTCTTATATATTAAT
>JACIWG010000309.1 GCA_014361085.1 Nitrososphaeria archaeon | reverse complement strand
CAAAGGATTTTTGTGCCTCACTAAAAAGTATCTCCTGATATTTATTTATATGTGTTTCATGTTTCGAAAGGAATTCAAGAGCCCAATCCACGAATTCTTTAAATATTAATGTTGGATTTTTTTCTTTTATCTCATTTTTAATTGTCTCAACAAACCCCATTCCATCATTTTTTGAATTTTCTAGGATAAAAATGCTAGAATCACTAATATAATAGGTTATTTTTTCAGGGTCAATTTGAACTTTTTTTGTAATTAAAAATAAAAGGAATAGATGTGCCAAGGTATGTACCAAGGATTCTTCTACAAATTTTAAGAATTCACTGGTATTTGTATCTATTGTTGATGATTTATATTTTTCATATTCTAATGCAGAATCCAGGGCTGAAGAATATTTTTTAAACTGCTGAAATAAAAAATATTTAAACTTAAGTAATTCCAAAAGTTCTGCATCTTCTAGGATTGTGCTAATATAGAATGTCAGTAAAGTACTATTAAAACTTAGACTTATTAGGGATGTCCTAGCTAAGTAACCTAGTGGGGTTATCTCGATTTCACGGAGTAAATAATCTGTAAATAACCTGGGAAGATAAACATAAACACTGTCGTATACAAATTCTACATCTTCTTTTAATTCATCATAAGTAATTGTCTGTAAATTATAAAATAGAGGTTTTTCGATATCAGGTAAATTACGCACTCTTAAGTTAAGATGGAATTTTGGAAATATCTTTCTTTTATATTTTACTGCTGACCAAAATTTTTTACCATCGCATAATCTACACTTTTCTTTTATAGGGCACTCGTTATCAAATGGATCTACAGAAATACAGTATCCTAGAATACATAATGAAGGGTATCTAAAGTTAATTCCCCATTTATTACCTTTGTTTTTGAGATTATCATTGATATCTCCTATCATCCTTAATGTACGTTCCCTTATCATATTAAAGTGTACGTCATGATATGAATACAATCTTCTAATATTAGAATAAAGAGGATATTTACCATCAATTTTTGTTTGCAAAATTTTTCTGGAGCCATATTTTATATAAAGTGGTTTTCTATCTTTTGTTTCCATATGAATAATAAGGGGTTCTTCGAGAGTTAAAAGATCAATGAAATTTATTTCTTGAGGAATTATTAAATCTTTTATTTTATCAACTTTACCCTTTACTATATAGTTTTTTTTAAGATCTTGAAGATATTCACTTGGTTCAGTAAAAAATTCTTTAACAGGTTTAATTAACCAGAAATGTCTTGCACCGACAGCTTTTGTTATCTTT
>JACIWG010000308.1 GCA_014361085.1 Nitrososphaeria archaeon | reverse complement strand
AGTGCCGAAGCACTTGGACTCGCATGGCTTAGTCGGACTCCGATAGCAGTGACCTCCGGCAGGATCAACCGGTGTTAGCAAGGCTTTTTTTCATCGAGCTTTACTTTGGCTAATGTTTCTATGTATCAGATTCAAGATAACCTACCCTACTACGGGTAGTTTTCTTGAACCCTCATCAATTTAGACCCAAACGGAATTAACCCCCTCATAAATCAGGGGCTTGGCCGGGTGTTTGGGTCTCTAACCAATAATAAAAAAGGTATTTATAAAAATTTTGGTCAAGGTTTAAAAGTGTTGATTACGGATATTTTTTCGCCTATTTAATTTTGTTTCTTTTTCTTTCATTTTATCCCTCCATCATTCTTATGAATAAACCCAACAAACTCTCAGGAGGAAGCTTTCTTATGAATGCTTCCTTTGGCTTCTCAGCAATTTCCAGCCATAAAGCACCATGTATCCTTGAATTATACCAATCAACAAATTGCTGCATATTCTCAAAAGAAAATCTATGCCTATCATATTCATACCAGAATCTCTCCAGTTTTCCATTTGTTTGAGGATTTGCTTTTACGAAAAGGAATGAACTTCATTCCCTTCTCTTTCAAATATTCTTCAAATTGTATTCCTCTACTTTCTTTTGTGCTTCCTTAAGAGTTTGAATGGAATACTCTGTGGTGGCTTTATCAAATTCTCCAGCAGATAATATAAAGCGAGAGGCATCATCCAACCATAAAATGGCATAGGGATCTTCAATACTTCTCCTATGCCAGTCACCATGTATCAAACTGCATGAATGCTCTCTTTCATATCTACATATCTTCTCCTTTTTATCTCATAATATAACAACCTTGCTCCAACCTTCATTTCATCCCATACTTCATCTATTATTCTCTTCTGCTCTTCATATGTATCTGCTGCCTGCCTTGTTGGGACATCTCCATTCTCTACATGTTTTATCCATTTTATTTTCGCATTTGTCAATTTCACCATCCTTTCTGGTGAAAACGCAAAGCGAAATAATTTCCATACTCTACAGTCAAGGTTTAAAGGAGAAAAAATAAATTCTCAAAAATATTTCTTACTATGAAATTAAAAGTTTTTATCTCTGTTTCAATAATTCTCCTTCCCTACATCCTGCCAGCAGATGCAGAAATATATGAAGAAATAAATAAGGAAATGCTTGAATACTATCTTACAAAAATTTGTAATTTTGGGGTTCGCTATACTGGAAGAAATGCGTGTGCGGATGCAGAAGAATGGGTTTATAATGAATTTCTTTCTATGGGGTTAGAAGTGAAGAAGTTTAAATGGGAAATGGGTGGATTCGAGG
>JACIWG010000307.1 GCA_014361085.1 Nitrososphaeria archaeon | reverse complement strand
AGAATATTATGAGTTAGTGGTAAGCGGATACAGTTGTAAGCTCTTTAAGGAAATAATAGGTTTTGAAAATAGTGAAAAATTGGAGAAGCTAACCTTAGATAATACGAAAAGAGACCCTACATTTGTGACAGTAAAATCGATAATAGAAGTTGAAGAGAACGAGTTTTATGATTTTATTGTACCTGAATACAATAATTATATAGCTAATGGGCTAATAAATCACAACTGCGGTGAAGAGCCTTTATACCCATATGAGTCTTGTAATCTCGGTTCAATGAATATTTATGCTTTCGTGAAAGAAGATAATACTTTTGATTGGGAGAGCTTTAGAAAGAGTGTTAAGGTCGCTTTACGTTTTCTCGATAATGTTATCGATGTGAACAAGTATCCAACGAAGAAGATTGAAGAGCATACCAAACGCAGCAGAAAGGTTGGTTTAGGCTTCATGGGCTTAAGCGACGCTCTTTTCGCACTAAAAATACCCTATAATAGTGAAGATGGTTTTTCCTTCATCAGGACTTTAACTGAAAACTTAACCTACTATGCCATGGAGGCCTCTATTGAAAGGGCTAAAGAGAGAGGTGTTTTTCCACTGTTCCATGATTCAGCTTACGTTGATGGCGAAATGCCCTTCGAAGGCTTCTATCACAGGGAACGTTGGACACTAAATTGGGATAAGATTGCTGAAAATATAAAAGTTCATGGTATAAGAAATGCTGAAGTGACCACAGTGGCTCCTACGGGTTCAATTTCAATGATATTCGATGTTTCCTCCGGAATCGAGCCACAATTTGCACTAGTTTACGAGAAAAGGGTTACAGTTGGAAAATTCTTTTACGTGGACATCGAGTTCGAGAAGGCTTTAAAGGAAAGAGGATTATATGATGACAGGATTTTAAAGAAGGTTGCTGACAATGGAGGATCAGTACAAGGTATCGAAGAAATTCCGGACGACATAAAAAAGGTGTTTCTTGTGGCATATGATATACCATGGTGGGATCATATTAGAGCACAGTCAGAGGCTCAGACATGGATTTGTGCTTCAATAAGCAAGACAGTTAACATGCCAAAATGGGTTACAGTAGAGGATATCGAGAAAGCCTACATGTTCAGTTACAAGATTGGCTTAAAAAGCCTAACAATATACAGGGACACATCAAAAAGCGTTCAAGTGCTAGTTACACCATCACAAAGGCAGGGCACATACGCTACCATAACAGAGAACAAAACAATCGAGATTATGAAAAATCTTGGAATAGATGTAACAAACATTTTAGGCAAAAAAGTTTCAGAAGAAGCATTAAAAAAATATAGTGTCGTTGAAGAACCTAGGATAC
>JACIWG010000306.1 GCA_014361085.1 Nitrososphaeria archaeon | reverse complement strand
AATGATAAAAAATACTTTTATTATGTTCTCAAACATCCAACGATAAGAGATATTTTAGAGGGTTCGATGAGCGGTACAAGTGGTAGGCAACGCGTGGAAACTTCTGCATTTAAAAATTTGTCTGTACCTTTTCCTCTCCCGGCCGAACAATCCCGTATCGCCACCGTTCTTTCATGGTTCGACGACCTCATAGAAAACAAAAAACGCCAGAATGAGGTTTTAGAAAAAACAGCGATGGCGATTTTCAAGAGCTGGTTCATCGACTTCGAGCCGTTTAAAGATGGAGAGTTTGTCTATAACGAAGAACTTGGAAAGGAGATACCAAAGGGGTGGGAAGTTAAACCTATTGGTGAAATTGTTAAAATAGAGAGCGGAGGAAACGCCCCCCAAGATGAAAAATATTTCATTGATGCTTCACATCGTTTTGTTAGAGTTAAACACCTTACTGATGGTGCCTGCGTGGGTGAATCTGATTTTATAAACGAGGAAGCAATAAAAGACTATAAACTAAAACTATTCAAAATTGGAAGTGTTATTTTTCAAAAAAGTGGAGAGTCAATCCAAGCCGGTAGAATAAATTTTTTGCCCTTTGATGCTTTTATTGTAAATCATCTCGCAGCAGTAGATAATAACAAAAATAATTCTAATTTAGATTTTATTTATTGTTGTTTGAAACAGATATATAAAGAGTTGATAGAGGAAAGCAGCGGAACTTCTTTACCATATCTAAGAATTTCGGATATTCAAAGTAAAATAGTTGTTCTTCCGCCTCAAACAATCCTCCTAAAATTCCATTCCTTTGTAGATCCTCTATTCCAGAAAATTATTACTAATCAAAAGCAAATCATAGTTTTAAGGAAAATCCGCGATACTTTATTACCACTCCTTGTTTTCGGAAAGCTGAGAGTGGAGAGCGTATAGTATGGCCGAAATAAATGCGGATAAAGTTAAGATAGGCGAGCTTTTCAATGATCCATTACAGTTTAGTATTCCAAATTTTCAAAGGCCTCCAAGTTGGGAAAAAGATAACTTCGATAAACTGTTTGAGGATATCTACGATGCTTTTTATGCAAAACAGGAAGAATATTTCTTAGGGTCTATTATCCTAAAAGGAGAGGATAACAGATATGAGATTATTGATGGCCAGCAAAGATTAACAGCTCTTGCTATTCTTTTAGCTGTGGTCAGAGATGAAACCCCTGATACAAGTCTTAAGGAGGAGATACAAAGTTCGCTCTATACAAAAGAAGTCAAGATTAAGCGTACGCCATCCGTTCCGCGAATAAAAATGTGGGAAGATCTGAGTCAATTGGAAGATTTTATTTATGTTCCTGGTAAA
>JACIWG010000031.1 GCA_014361085.1 Nitrososphaeria archaeon | reverse complement strand
TTTTAACAGCAAAGTATCCTATCAGTAGGCCAGCAATAATTATTATTACTGCCACGATGTTTAAAAGAAAGTTCCCTTGCGGCCCAGCTAAGGCTGAAGCGCCTCCAGCACTCTGTACAGCTATATCTAGCAGTTGGACCACCAATATTAGGGCACCTATAAGTGTAAGTGCACCAGAGAGAGGTTTCTTCATGACCCTTAACACTAGTCCCAGTACAAATAGTATAACCCCCAAAATTATGAAGCCGTACGCGTAGTCGGGAACCACTATCATGCATATCAATAGAATATTTTTTATAAGCGTATTTAAACTTTATTTACTTGCCTTTGTTAATTTAACATGTTTTTGCAAAAATTCAACCATTTCATCTACTTTGATAATGTTTTCTGGAACATTTAAGTCTCTAAGCCTTTTAGCTAGAAAGTTTATTTGAGGAGGTACAAGATTGCTTTCGGCTAATAGTTCGGTGTTTGATAGAATATTTTTTGCTTCTCCATCAGCCAGTATTTGCCCATCCTTTAAAACTACAACCCTCTGAGCATATTGTGCGGCAAGGTTAACGTCATGTGTTACTAGAACAACAGTCTTTCCCTCCCCGTTTATCCTTTTAACAAGCTCCATAAGCTCTAAGGACCTTTTGTAATCTAATCCTGTTGTAGGCTCATCTAATATGAGCACTTTCGGCTCCAAAACTAATATTGATGCTATAGCAACCCTATGCCTTTCGCCCATGCTCATAAAATGTGGATTATCTGTCAAGCTTTTCTTCAAGTCAACCTTTGCTAAAGCCACTTTAACCTTCTCCAGAACTTCGCTTTCACTAAACCCGAGATTTCTTAAACCAAATCCTACTTCATCCAATAGTGTGCTATTGAATATTTGGTGGTCTGGATTTTGGAACACGTAGCCTACAATTCTACAGAGTTCTGCGGTAGTATGTTTAGCGGAGTCTTCACCGAAAACGTAAACCTTTCCCTTTGTTGGTCTAAGTAGGCCATTAAAATGTTTAACTAAGGTGGTTTTGCCACTGCCATTTTGTCCCATTACTGCTATGAATTCACCTTCTTTTATAGAAATGTCTATACCCTTTAGGGCTTGAAAACCGTTAGGGTAAACATATTCTATCCCTTCAGTCCTTATCGCTTCAGTCATCTAAAACCCACCTTACTAGGCCTTCAGCTTCTTCAACAGTTATTGGGAAATCGTTTACAGAAAAACCGTTGTCTCTTAGCTTATAAAATAATTCTGTAACCTGAGGCGGTCTGAAACCTATTTTTCTAACCAAATCGAATCTCTTAAACACATTAGAGGGCTTATCATCTATTACAATTTTACCCTCGTCCATAATAATAAGTCTGTCAGCAACATTAACAGCCCATTCAACCCTATGGTCTACTGCAATAACCGTCATACCAAGCTTTTTATTCAATTCACCTATTATACTAGATACTAGAGCAGCGCCCGCTGGATCGAGCATGCTTGTCGGCTCATCTAATGCTAAAACCTTAGGCTTCAATGCGAGAACAGAGGCTATGGCTAGAGCCTGCTTTTCACCACCAGAAAGACTTGCGGTAGAAAAATCCCTTTTACCACTTAATCTTGAAATGGCAAGCGATTCTTCAACCCTAGCTCGTATTTCTTCAATACTTAAATTGAGATTTTCTGGACCGAACGCGACTTCTTCAATAACAGTGGAGGCGACTATCTGTGTTTCAGGATTCTGGAACACCATGCCTACAATCTGACTCAATTTAGAAATACTACTTTGTTTTGTGTCTATTCCATCAACTATAACACGCCCGCTCATTTTACCCCTAAACAGGTGAGGTATGATGCCATTGAATGTGTAAAGGAGAGTACTTTTACCGCAACCACTTGGACCCATAATCACAACAAACTCGCCTCTATGGATCTTCAAGTTTATATCATAGAGCGCATAAGAATTTCCGGACATGTAAGTGTATGAAAGGTTTTCTACAGATATTATTTCGTCAGCCACCATCATTTTGGCTTTCATAGTCAAGGCTTTAAATCTTTATCACAATATCCTGAAAACTACTTTAAACTTTTAGCATAAAGGTGTTAAAAAATTATAGCCTGTAAAGTAGGTTATAGGTTTTTATGAAGTCGGAGACAAAGTTGCTGGCAGGATTCTCATATATATCTTGTGCTCTACCGATCTGCTCTATTCTCCCCTCTCGCATGATAGCCATTCTATCGGCCATCGCGAAAGCTTCAGGCAATTCGTTTGTAACATATATTGTTGTAGCCCTAAGATCCTTATGAAGTATCTTGATTTCTTCTCTAACCTTCAGTCTTGTTGGAGGGTCCAGGTGGGCTAGAGGCTCATCTAGCAGAAATATCTTTGGAGGCAAGGCAATGGCTCGCCCAACGGCAACCTTCTGCTGCTGACCGGAAGAAAGTTCATTCGGATACCTTTCATACAGGTCCTCTGTTATCCCAATCTTTCTCGAAACCATTTCAATTCTATTAACAATATTTTCTTTCAAAAACTTTCTAATCTTGAGCGCGAATGTCAAGTTCGAGTAACCTTCCTCCTCGTAAACTCTCATATGGGGGTAAAGTGCATAGTTTTGAAAGACCATCCTAACATTTCTTTTTGCCGGTGGAAGGTTGGTAACATTTTTCCCGTCAATATAAATTTCTCCTTCATCAGGCTTAATTAGTCCCGCAATAAGCTTTAGTACAGTTGTCTTACCACAACCGTTTGGGCCTACGATTACAAAAAGCTCGTTATCTTCAACATCTAAGCTTAGTCTGTCAACAGCAACAACCTTGCCGAACCTTTTCGTAACATTCTTTAAACTTACTCTTGCCATCTAAAAATCATATTCTATAGCATATTTTTAACCTTTACTAGTCTGTTTAAGGAAATTAAATCATGTACTTTAAAAAATTTTAAGACCAAAGTTATAACCTATAATCATGGAATCAAATGAAATGCCATGGAGATGGTTTGTCGAACACCAGACACCTTACACGTCAATAATTTATAAGGTTAAGAGGATAATATATAGTGGTAGAACAAAATATCAGCAGGTGGACATTATAGAAACATATGATTTAGGATTATGCCTTGTCCTAGATGGGAAAGTGCAGTCATCCACAAAAGATGAATGGATATATCATGAATCCCTCGTTCACCCAACACTTTTTACACATCCAAAACCAAAAAATGTTCTAGTCATCGGTGGAGGAGAGGGGGCGACAGTGAGAGAGGTTCTAAAACACGGATGTGTTGAGAAAGTTACAATGGTGGACATTGACAGTGAAGTTGTCGAACTATCTAAAATGTATCTGAGAGAAATGTGTGATGAAGTGTTTGAGGAACCAAGACTTGAGCTAATATTTGGGGATGGAAGGAGGTTTATAGAAGAATCGGATAGGATATTTGATGTAATAGTCATTGATGTCACAGATCCATTGAGTGGTGGACCATCATATTTACTTTACACTAAAGAATTTTATGAAAAGCTTTACAAAAGGCTTTCAGGCTATGGATTAGTTGTAACACAGGCGACTTCAACATTCTATAGCCTAGACTGTTTTTCCGCCATACATAATACCTTATCTAAAGTATTCAACATTGTTAGAGCAGCACATGTCTGGGTTCCATCCTATGCTTCAACATGGGGGTTTGTTATAGGATCTAAAAAAGGTGATCCAACAGAATTGGATGAAGAATATTTAGAAAAAGAAATAAGGGATAGAAATGTAGAGAATCTTAGATTTTATACACCTAAAACCCATAAGAGCCTATTTATTTTACCACCACATATTGAGAGAAGATTGAAGGAGGAAAAGAAAATTATAAGAGATGATCAGCCAATTTTTATGCCAGCCTAAAATTTTTTAAATTTATATGCTGGAAAACAATGTTATTCCCTTCTCCACTTCTTTTAAAAAACTACTACCGGATGATTTCAGCTTCAACTCTTCTAACGTGTATATGTGAAGTTGTACTTCAGGCAGTTGTAGAATGTCCCAAATTATATAATAATCGTCCTCTAACCTTTTACCCTCGTATACTACAAGAATATCTATGTCGCTTGCTACAGTATACCTGTTTTCTGCATAAGACCCAAAAATAATACAAGCTTGACTAGAGGAAAACGTCTCCTTAACTTTTCTACCTTACCCATAAAATATTCACTAATTTTTCCCTATCAAACCTGGGATAGTAAACTTCACAGAATTTGACGGCTTTTCTTCAATATTCAACTAACTTTTCAGCCTCCTCTCTAGTGTAAAATTCATATGGTGCACCTTCAGGGTAAGCGTTTGGATAACGTGTTGGAATATATGCTTTATCTAATTTTTAGCGAATCTTAAAAGTTCAGTATCAACGTTAAAGTGCTCAGAAAGCCTTTTTAATTAAACCACTTACTGAATTACCAAATGCTTCAGCACCAATCTTTTGAAAGACTGCCTTAACACCGTTTTCTGAAGACTGTTGTGCTAAAAAGCAGGCGTACTCATAGAAACCACCAATATTTCATATTCTGCGTTCTATAAGTCTCTTTTAGCCTGCTTCAGCCAGTCTAAACTCCTTTCCACCATAAGATAAGAATACTATTATCATCATAAAGTTTTATTTTACGGCAAACATATATAATGTTGAGTAGTTGAAAATATGATGGATGCAAATGATATGAAGTCTAGAGAGCGTGTTTTAATGGCATTGGATCATAGGGAGCCTGATCGTGTTCCCTTGGACTTGGGTGGTAGTGCTGTTACTGGTATGCATGTTAGTACTGTTTACAGGCTTAGGCAGGCTTTAAAGCTTGACCCGCCTGGAACACCTGTGAAGGTTGTTGAACCTTATCAGATGCTGGGTGAAATTGGAGAGGATTTGAGGAAGATTCTTGGCGTTGACGTTGTAGAATTAAGTAGCTGTTACACGATGTTCGGGTTCAAGAAGGAGGGTTGGAAGCCTTGGGTTCTTCCTTTCGATGGTACACCCGTTCTTGTACCCGAAGGATTCAATACTGAGCCTTCAGAGTCTGGTGAAATTTTCATGTATCCTCAGGGTGACAGGAGTGTTCCAGCTTGTGCTAAGATGCCTAGGAACGGATACTTTTTTGACGCTATCGATAGACAGGAGACTATTGACTGGAAAAACCTTAGGGTTGAAGATAATGTTGAAGAGTTTCAGCCGATTTCAGGAGAGGAGCTGGAGTATTATAGGAGAATGGCTGAAGAACTTTATCAGAATACAGATTATGCAGTATTCGCAAACTTTGGTGGCACTAGTTTCGGCGACATTGCACTAGTTCCAGGATTGAATTTGAAAAAGCCTAGGGGGGTTAGGGGTGTAAAGGAATGGTATATGTGTCTTACTTTAAGACCGGATTTTATTAAAAAAGTTTTTGAAAAACAGTGTGAAATAGCTTTAGTGAACCTTGAAAAGATATATAGGGTTGTAAAAAATCGGATACAAGTGGTTTTTGTTTCTGGAACAGACTTTGGAACACAACGTGGCCCAATAATGTCGAAAGAAACCTACAGAAAACTTTTCAAACCATTTCATATGCAGGTTAACACTTGGGTGCACGAGCATACAGAGTGGAAAACATTTATACATTCATGTGGCTCTGTAGAAGCATTTATTGAGGACTTTATTGACGCAGGCTTCGACATACTTAACCCAGTACAGACATCGGCAGCCCACATGGATCCAAGATATTTAAAATCAAAGTATGGTGATAAAATAGTATTCTGGGGTGGAGGTATAGAAACACAGACCACACTACCATTTGGAACCCCCGAACAGGTTGTTCAAGAGGTTAAAGAGAGAATTAGAATATTTGCTCCAAAGGGAGGATTTGTCTTCAACACAATCCACAATGTACTTCCAAGAGTGCCAGTAGAAAACGTTTTAGCAATGTATAGGGCAGTCAAAGAATATGGGAGGTACAGATAAAAATTAAAAATTTGGTATCTCACCAGCTTCTCTTAAACTCCTTTAATCCACTATAATAGTAGTAGGGAATTTATGTTAATAGGATAAGCATTGATTCATTTGATAAACAATACGTTTTCTAAACTCTTAAAATGCTCGTCTCCAGTTACTATCTTAGCCTTTTTAATCAATCCTGTCACATAGACTATTGAATCGGCTAAGCTCCAGCCCTTAATCTTCCTTTTCATAGCTACATCAAGCTTGGCAGATTCTATAGCAATCGTTTCATCTAAAGGGATGAGGGCGCTACTTTCTTTTATAAACGACCTTTGCCTTTCAGCCATTTCCCCACCATCCACCTTAACTGTTTTCGCATAAACTTCAGCTAAACAAATTGTTGGAGTCATTTTCTCCTCCAAACCTTCTATTATCGGCTTTACCTTCTCACCCGCCGATGTTCCCATAAAATACTCTATCCATGCATAAGAATCTATCAAGTACCTCATAATCGGTCCCCATGGTCTCTTAGGTCACGAATGTCAACATGTTTCATAGATCCGAACATGCTGCTCTTTTTTGTAAAATATTCAATAATAATTTCATTCACCAAGTTTGAAATTTTCTTGTTTCCCGCTTTCTCTTTAAGCATTTGATACACATCATCTCTTAAGAGTAAAGTGGTCTTTCTAACCATATACATCACCACATACATCTACATAACCACATAATTATAAATTTTAACTAAAAATTATTATTAGAGCAGAGGCCTTTGCTTAGGTAATAAAACTTTAATCCAAAAGACAGTTAGATAGAAACTTTTATATAAGAACATCTTTAATAGGTGCGGTTCCAAAATGATTCCAGAAGTAGGGGTAGCAGACCTTTCGTCAATAAAATCGGGGTTCGTTAGAGATGTTGTGGCTAGAGGAAATTCTATCAAAAAGATAGTTATTTCAGAAGTGGTCTATAATAATATTAGGAAGGCTTCAGAAAGGGGAGAAAATGTAGGGTTAGAGGAACTTAATAGGTTAAAGAATGTTTCAGAAGAAAAGGGAATTGTTATCGAAGTGAGAAAGCAGGATGGTGTTAGTGACCCAGATGAAGCCGTTTTAAGACTTGCTCTAGAAAATGGTTTCTATCTGATAACGTCAAAGGAAAGCTTTGCGAAATTGGCTGAATCTTTAGGTGTTCGAGTAGTTAAAGATAGTAGAGTTAATTTGAAACCACTTCTCTTCACAAGATACTTTTATAATGATGTGATGTCAGTTCATTTAAAGGAGGGTGTAGTGCCAAAGGTTAAGGTTGGCAGGCCAGGTAGCTGGCGTCTTGAAGGGATAGGGTCAGAGCCAATAGACAAGGGAGATCTTGAAAAAATTGTTGAAGAAATTTTCCAGAGGGTTGAGGCAGGTGAAGGATTCTTTGAAATTAAGCGTGAAAGTTCAACAATTATAATGTTAAACGATTACAGGATAGTTATAACGTTCCCGCCACTTTCAGATAAGCTTGAGTTAACAATAACTAAGAAGGTTGCTGAGCCAGAAATTGAAGACTATGACCTGGACCAGGAGCTTATTAGAAGATTTAGTGAAAGGGCTGAGGGAATACTTATAGCTGGAGCGCCTGGAATGGGAAAGACCACGTTTGCACAGGCTCTTGCAAAATATTATCTAAGAGAAAATAAGATTATAAAAACAATAGAATCACCGAGAGACCTTCATTTACCACCTTCAGTAACACATTATTCAAAGAGTAAGTCGAGTTCGGAAGAGCTTCATGACATTCTTCTTTTAAGCAGACCAGATTATACATTCTTTGATGAAATGAGGGATACAGAGGATTTTAAGCTATTCACTGACCTAAGGTTGGCTGGAATAGGCATGGTAGGTGTAATACATGCGACAACCCCCATAGACGCGATACAGAGGTTCATAGGAAGGGTTGAGCTTGGAATCATACCATCAATAATCGATACTGTCGTGTTCATAAACCGGGGACGTGTAGAGACAGTATACACGCTTGAGACATGTGTTAAAGTTCCTCATGGCTTAACAGAGGCGGACCTAAGTAGACCTGTTGTATTGATTAAAAACTTTATGACAGGAAATGTCGAATTCGAAATCTACGTTTTTGGTGAAAGAACTTTTGTTGTACCCATCAAGGAAAGCAGTAAAAAGGTGTCTAGAGTTAATCTTATGATAAACAATATTCTTGACAAGTATATTCCGGACAGTGAAGCAAGAATACAGTCTCACGGTGGTACAGTGACAATTTCCATGCCATCAAACCAGATGGCATATGTGATGAAAAAGTGTAGGAAAAAGTTTGAACGAATAGAAAAACAGTTTAGAGTAAATATAGTATTGAAGCCGTTGGAGACGGAAGCTTAAAAAAATTAAATGGAATACTGTTAATGGACTATTTGAAGGCTGTAGCATATAATACGAGCAGGTCTTTTATTGAAGGATTCTTTAGACCATGTTGAACATTTCCTGAAATGTAGACAGCATCCCCTTCACTAACATTTACCTCGCTATCTTCTATCATAAGAATACCTGAGCCAGAAAGCACATAATATATTTCCTCCCTTTCTGGATGAATATGTTTTGGAAATATTCCATTAGACGGCACCTTTAGCAGGCCAAGACCTTCAAAACGGCCTTCGCTAGAAGACTGTCTCATAAGCCTCTTTATTTCAGCCACACCCTTTCCGTATGATTCAAAATTAGATTCTCTAGACCTTATTATCTTCCACATGCCTACTCACCTAAAACTAACAAGACAGTCTAGCATATAAAAAATTTAGCATCTTAATCTATAGGATGACATCAAGCTCCTTTGCAACATTTTCTATACGTTTCCAAATTTCAATATCTACTGGGATGCCATTCTTAAGCCTCTGCTCTTTAGTATTATATTCTATTTCTCCCGGTACAACAACTTTACTGAAACCTTTAGCTGGAGGGGTGTTTCCTATGACTTTAAAGTATTCGTCGACTTCAGACTTAAACTCTTCAATGGACCTAAAATTTGATATCTTTAAAGCAATTAAAAGCGCATTATTTCCTCCCAAAAATTCTGGATGTGAAACAAAGTGGGCGCCTGTTAAAATGCCGCTTAAAGCGTCAACAGCCATCGAGAGAGCATAGCCCTTATGTTCTCCAAAAGGCAAAAGTGCACCATTTCTTTCATAAAAGTCGGCTGGGTCTGTTGAAATGTTACCCTCCCTATCTATTATCCAACCCTCAGGAATCCTCTCCTTTAACATGTATTTTCTTCTTAACTTTCCTTCAGCAACTATGGATGTTGCAAAATCGAGCAAGAAAGGCCTACTATTGCTGGGAAAGGCTATAGAAATAGGGTTTGTACCAAATCTTCTCTCTGCACCTCCATATGGTGCGACAAGACCACCTTTAGGAGCACTATTACAGAACATTATACCGATCATATTATGTTCTGCAATAAAGGTAGTGTATTCACCTAGTCTACCAACATGGTTTGAGCGTATTATGCCGACAGCACCTACACCATATAGTTCCGCTTTTTCCAAAACAAGGTTAGCAGCCTTTCTTGCAACCACTTGCCCGAAACCGAAGTCTCCGTCGACTAAAATTGTTGCACCAACATCTTTAACAACCTTTATTTCAGCCTTAACCCTGATTTTCCCTTCTTTAACCATTCTAACATAGTCTGGAACCCTCATAACACCATGAGAATCTACTCCTAGAAGGTTTGATTCAACAAGAGAGTCGGAAACAATTTTTGCCTCCTCCAGGCTTGCCCCGACAGCTAAAAAGATTTTTTCACAAATATTCTTTAATTCGTCGGCTAAAACAATTTTCGTTAACCCCATGAAAGTGGTCTAAAATTCTCATTCTTAAAAACTTTAAAACCTTTACTATAAAATTATATTTAAAAGTATATTATGATTTTGAAAATTTAAAATTAAAGGTTATATAAGGTAGGGAAGGGATGGGCGTTATAAAAAATTTTGGAAACCTAATATCTCATGGTAATATTGAAGGGAGAAAAGTTGTTCTAGATGTGCTGGAGGCAGGGCTGGAGGCTTCAGACCCCTACGATAATGTGAGGAAACTGATAAAGTTGGATGGGAAAATTTTAAAAGTTGATTGCAGACAGATACCTGGATTCACTTCAGACGGCAACATGGTTACTGAGCCACTGATCTTTGATTTAAATGAGGTTGGGAATATTTATGTTGTTGGAGGGGGGAAGGCGGCTCAGAGGATGGCTAAGGCTATTGAGGATGTTTTGGGAGACCTTATAACAGAGGGACATGTTAATGCTAAAAAAGGTGAGAAGGTTGAGTTAAAGAAGATTGAGGTAACGCTTGCAGGACACCCCTTGCCGGATGAAGATAGTGTTGAAGGCTCAAAACGTATTCTTGAAATATTAAAGAAGGCACGCAAGGGGGATATAGTTTTCTTTGCAGAATCCGGTGGAGCTTCAGCTTTAATGGCATTACCGGGTCCCGGAATAAGTCTCGAAGACATCAGGGAAACTACAAGAATGCTTTACTTTGACAAGGGTGCTACAATGTGGGACACTAATGTGGTAAGATGGAATCTAATGATATTGAGGGGTAAAGAAAGAAGGTATGTTAATGATGTAACATTAATTGCAGTCCATACTGATGAAAGGCCGCCTGGAGTCAAGGTCAGTATTAAACCTATGATAAGAGGATATGATGAGGCGATAAAGGTTCTTAAAAAGTATGGAATTTGGGATACTGTGCCTAAATCTGTAAGAGCCTATTTGGAGAAAGCAGACCCACAATATGGTCCCCTTAGACCAGAAGAATTAGTTAACAAACCACACTACCACTTTAGAGTGATGGGCCCCGAATACATGCTTGAGGCAGCAAAGAATAAGGCTGAAGAAATGGGTGTTAATGTAACAATTTTGGCATCAAGCTTAAGCGACATTGAAGCGAAGAGCGTTGGTGAAACATTCGCTTACATTGCAAACGAAATTGAAGTTTATGGTAGACCGTTGCAGCCTCCAGCAATGTTCATTTGTGGCGGAGAGGTTATTGTAAGTGTTGGTGGGAAAAAGGGTGTTGGAGGCAGAAACCAGGAACTTGTCCTTTCAGCGGCAATAAGAATTTCTGGAAGCAAGAATATTGTTATAGCTTCAGCTGACTCTGATGGAACAGACGGTCCAACAGATGCTGCAGGAGGCATAGTTGACGGCTACACGATTGAAAGGGCAAACGAGAAGGGTGTTAACGTGCTTGAAGAATTGGAGGAACATAATTCATATAATGTGCTTTCTAAACTTGATGACCTAATTTTTACTGGTGCACGTGGAACAAACGTTCAAGATCTTAGAATCGTATACGTTGGAGGGAGAACAAAGATATCTCATATTGGTTTACCAGATTATCTTCGAACGCTAATACAAAAATAAATTTACATACGTGCTAAAGGAGAATATGGTTTGACTTCAAATCCTGTTTATAAAATTTTGCCAAAACAATTTTACATTAGAGACCCTGCAATTGTAGCACAAAAACTTTTAGGAAAAATTTTAATCAGAAAACTTGATTCAAAGCTTTTGACTGGAAAGATTGTTGAAACAGAAGCATACTATAGTGAAGGGGACCCTGCTTTTAGAAAGGATTTTTTGCCAAAAATTTTAAGCCTTGAACCTGGAACGGCTTTCATTTACATGGTCCATGCTAGCTGGCTGCTAAACATTATCTCATATGATAGGATTTTTGGTGGAGTACTTATTAGGGCTATAGAGCCTATTGAAGGAATTGATGTAATGAAGAAGTTTAGAGGAATTGACAGCATATCTAATTTAACAAATGGTCCAGGAAAATTGACCAAAGCAATGTGTATCACAAAAGATTTAAATGGACTAAAAGTTTTTGATGAAAGAAGCCTGCTAAATGTCTGTTATGGAAACAAGAAAAAGATTGAGATAGTTTCATCTTATAGGATTGGTGTTAAAAGGGATTTGGATAGAAAACTCAGATTTTTTATTAGTGGCAACAATTTTGTTTCAAAACATTAAATTTAGACCCTTATAATATTGTGTCCTGAAGCCTTTCTCAGCCTATTCTGTACAGCAAAAAGGATTCCTTTCATTGGCAAACCTTCAGCATATATTTTATCAACGTTAAGCTCATCCATTAACCTTAAACTTTTGAAAAGATTATGCGCAATAGTGTAGGGTTCACTTCTTGAACCCAAGACTATAATATTGAAAGATTCTGGATAAAGTTCATATGTTTCTTTTGTGGCGAGAACACCAACCTTTAAACCCTTCAACATATCCTCTCGAGCAAGTTCAACAATCTTTTTTACAATCCTATCCAATTCTCCTTCAACAAGGAACATTGGCGCCTTCGGAGCATAATGCCTGTACTTCATTCCAGGAGCTTCTGCGACAAGCTGATAGGGTTTTTCAGCCAAGGCTGCCTCACTGACATCCACCCTTCCAATCACGTTCTCAATTTCCTCTAACGGTATAGCGCCCGGCCTCAAGAGTTTCGGAGTATCTAATTGAATGTTTAAAATGGTGGACTCGACACCATATAAGGTTTCACCGCCATCAATTATCAAATCAATTTTACCATACAAGTCTTTTATCACATGTTCTGCAGTTGTAGGGCTTGGTCTTGATGAAACATTAGCACTGGGGGCGGCAATTGGAGTTTTAGATTCTCTAATTAAAGCTAAAGCTATCGGATGAGCGGGCATTCTTACGGCTACAGTTGGAAGGTAAGCTGAAACTTCTGGAGGAACTTCATTTCTCCTTTTAAATATTATGGTTAATGGGCCAGGCCAGAAACGTTCTATAAGCTTTATAGCCTTTTCAGGAACATCGTAGGCGACTCTATTAAGTTGGCTTATGTCTGAAACATGTACTATTAGTGGATTATCTATTGGCCGCCCCTTTACCTCAAAAATTTTTCTAATTGCTTTTGAGTTGAATGTGTCAGCTCCTAGACCGTAAACTGTTTCAGTTGGGAAGGCTACAAGTTTTCCATCTATAATAAATTTTGCAGCATATTTTATCGTAGACTGGTCAGGATTCAATGGATCAATTTTAACTATTTCAGTCACATCTTTTCCCTATTATATGATGAACTATAAAGGTTAAAAAATTGTCTGGTATGCAAAGCAAAAATATGATAGTATGATTACCTAAGGAAGATGAAGATTAGAAGAGTGTTTGAAAATTTTACTCCATATGAATGGGAAATTTCAAGCCAAGAGGTTGCAAAAATTGCCAACTTACCTGTAGAACAGGTTTTAAGACTTGACACGAACGCTTCACCATATGTTCCCATAAGATGGTTAAATGAGGTTGCAAAAATTTTACCCAATTTGCAGGTGAACCAGTATCCTGACACAAAGTACACTGAGCTTTTGAATAAAATTTGTGAATATAATAGTGTTAGAGAGGACAATGTTGTAGTAACCAATGGTGCGGATGAGGGAATAGATATTGTTACAAAAACGTTTATAGATTATGGTGATAAGGT
>JACIWG010000305.1 GCA_014361085.1 Nitrososphaeria archaeon | reverse complement strand
GCATATAGCCACCCCTATTTTTCCAAAAGCTGTATCAAAAGCGCTAATCTTCTCGATCTCAGATGGATGAAGACCTAGTTCGTATTCGGGTGGAGTAATGTGAACCTTTTGCTGTACACCGACAACTCTTCCATCTGGATCAAAGGTGTACGAAATATTTCTAACTTTACCTTCATATTTAACAAATGTTGAACCAGCAACAACATAGCATCCACTCTTCTTAGCTACTTCCTTGAAAACTTGAACATATGTTTCGAGCATTGGTTTGCTTCTCCAAATCAGTATTGATTCTGTCCACTTGCTTGTTGAATTGGCCAACATAATGTAAATAAGTTTGGGAAATTTTCTTATAACCAGTTTTTCTAACGCTTTTGACATATCTTCGCTTTCCTTTAAATTTAAGCCTTCAAGTACTAAAAAGACGCCCACGTTTTCTGGGTAAACTATTATGCCTTCTCCACCAATTAGTTTAGAAGCCGTAAGACCAAGTTTTATCATTTTTTCTCTAAAATTAAGTAAATTTATATAATCCGAGGTTTCAAACTTATATTGTATGGCTGCAATACCCGCCATTATTTTTCAGCCTCAACCTTTCTTTTTTCAATAACAGCCCTTTCGCTCATCAAACTTCTAAGATTATCCATATCTTTCACTACAAAAATTGATGCTACAAATAGGAAGATACCACAAATAACCCATGCGAGAGAGGATATAGATGCAATTGCAACTCCAAGACCATATATGTCAGCGATTATACCAGCTGCGAGAGGGGACATTGAACTACCTACGTTTCCAAAGAATTCATGAATAGATATTGCTAAACTTCTAGCTTCAGGTTCAGTAACATCATTTATTGTGGCTATAACATTAGCTGATGCCATCGGAATAATTGATGCAGTTATTACAGCCATTATTTGGAAGACATCCTTTGAACTTGCATATATAGTTAATGTGATTAATATTGCACTTGCAAAAACTATTAGTGTAGATAATAGAAGTCTTCCACGCCTATATCTTTTAAACAGAAAATCACCCATAGTACCTCCACTAATATATCCTATAGTCATAAGTATCATTAAAACTATCATTAGAAGGGTTGCTTCATCATTCGGGTAACCTCTAACGTTAACTAGATAACTGAACATCCAGAAGATTATAACCTGCCAAGCGAACATTGCAGAAAAACATTGTATATAGAGAAGAAGTAAAGTTCTTCTCTTGAAAACATTGATAATATTTTCTTTACTAATTCTATATTCTGATATTTTATCAAATAATTCAAGTTCTGGTTCAGATATTCCCCTCTGAGGATCCTTAACTAGAACGTATATGGCCAAGGCTACTAGTATTCCTATTG
>JACIWG010000304.1:463-1388 GCA_014361085.1 Nitrososphaeria archaeon | reverse complement strand
AGTGAAGGTTTTGAGCAAGTTTCCCAAATATCTGAGTTTGTGGGAAAATGAGAAACCTTTATGGTATGGAAGAATGAGTTGGAGAGCTAACTGGCTCCTAATTGTTGCATTCTTACTTACAGTTTGGGTTTACGGTCTTGGCCTAATTTTCCTTATAATAGGATATCTAAGAGTAGTTTCTACCGAGTACTTTATATCTAACGAAAGAATTTTTGTCCGATACGGCCTATTAAATAAGAGAACCAATGAAATTAGAAATGATTGGATTTCAAGTTATTTGATAAGTCAGGGGTCTATGGGAAAATTATTAAATTATTGTCGAATTTGGATTAGCACTCCTGGTTATGGTACTGGTGTAACGCTTTTAAAAGATGTTTACAATCCAAATCTTTTAAAAAATGTTTTAGACGTCATCTTAATGCAGATATATAAGTCATAGAGTATTATCAAGTTTGATATCAAACTTGAATCTTTCCAACAAGTGTCCATTCCAAATGAACCATCATTTTAAAATAATTTTTTTAATAAAATGATTAGTTATTTTTGTCTTTGAGCTATATAATTTTTTCAATAAAAGTTAGAGAAGACATGACATACAATGAACTAGTTTCGGAAAAGCAATTGAAAAGCAAAAGTATTCAAATTATAAATTATAGTCTCTCATTTTTAGGAGAAAATGCTAAAAATGCTATATTCTACCACTTCATGAAAAATAAGAAATTAAACACAATAGAAGACATAATTGATTATATTGATGAATTTGAAGAATTTATAATAAGTGTCTTTGGCTATGGTGCCACATTCATTCTTCCAATAATAATAAACAGGCTTTACAACCAGTTTAATGTAGAGCCACATTCTTTTACAAAATTGAGTCTTGCTAAAGCAATAAAGGACATAAAGCAGAGGATGGTACAATAGTTTA
>JACIWG010000304.1:0-453 GCA_014361085.1 Nitrososphaeria archaeon | reverse complement strand
GGGACACTTCTCAATATTTACTTACAAAAATTATTCTTATCCAAAATTTGTTGTATATACACAGAACAGGCATATAGTAAATTTGTTATATTCATTCTTTAATATTGGAAAAATTACTGTGAAAACTAAAAGTAGGAAAAAACCAATTTACATATATTCGGTTACTAAATATGATGAACTAAAGAAAGTTATAAACTTCTTCGAAAAGCATAAGTTGCAGATTAAATATCATGAATTTATTAAATTCAAAGAATTTCTTAACAGATGGCATCCAAAAGTTCAAAAAAGAAGTAGAGAAGAAAGTATTAAAGCACTTGAGAAAGCAGTAGGCATGTATAAGGAAGGTGTTCCTGTAAAAGAAATTGTTTCAAAAACAGGTGTAAGTTTAAACAGGTTATACATTATATTGAAGGCATATAATCTAAAAAGATACAATAAGATAGAAAATGTTAG
>JACIWG010000303.1 GCA_014361085.1 Nitrososphaeria archaeon | reverse complement strand
TTGGCTGCAGTTTTTCAAGTATTGATGCTGGTTTAAGAAATTCAGAACCGAGGGAGGAGGACAGAAGATGAGGAAGAAAGAATGGGTAGGGTTATTTGTACTCTTTTTAGTTTTGGTGGTCTTGTGGTCCAGTGTAGCCTTTTCACAGAAGTTGGAACTTTGGACCTTCGTAGATACACATGCTCGGTGGTTCCGTGAAATGGCTGAGAAGTTTTCCAAGGAGATTGACCCGCAATTTTCTCTTGACGTAAAAGTCTTTGAATATGGTGCCATGCATGACAAACTACTTGTAGCTCTTCAAACTGGGATTGGAGCTCCTGACCTTGCAGATGTGGAACAAGGACGATTTGGAGGATTCCTGATAGGAGAGATAGGTTTTGTAGATCTTACACCAAGGCTTAAAGAGGGGAACTACCTCGAGGACATTGTTGAATCACGCTTATCCCTCTACGCGAAGGATGGCAAATACTATGGCGTTGAGCATGCATTGTGTCCGGTTGTGCTTTATTACCGGCAAGACCTTTTTGAGGAAGCTGGTATTAATCCGGAAGAAATCGTGACATGGGATGACTTTATAAAGGCTGGACAAAAGCTTACTAAAGAGGACAGGTTTATGGTTTCTCTAGACAACGATGCGCATGAGGGCGCTTATCTTACGATACTTATACGGCAACGGGGAGGAGATTGGTTTGATGAGGCTGGCAATATTCAAGCAGACAGTCCCCTTATCATAGACACGCTTAAGTGGCTGTTGGATCTTAGGGGGGTTTATCATATTGCAGAAGATCCGCCCATTGGTCCTGCGTTCTTTGGAGCTCTTAAAGAGGGGAGGTATGCAACTGTTATTGGAGCTGATTGGTACGCCGGTTTTATGAAGGATTACTGTCCAGAGCTTAGTGGTCGTTGGAGGGTTGCGCCCCTTCCAGTCTGGCCAGATGACCCTGTTAAGAGACGCACTAGTTGCTTCGGAGGAACGGGTTTAACGATTACGCGCTTCTGCAAGGATGTAGATAAAGCCTGGGAATTTGTGAAATTCACCATGTTATCTCCAGAGGCAAACGTCAGGAGATACGAGTTGACAAACTTGTGGCCGCCTCTGCGGAGTGCGTGGCAAGACGAGAGGTTGTACAAACCAGATCCTTACTTTGGAAACCAGGTTGTGGGTAGGGTGTTCGCCGAGGTAGGTACTGAATCCCCTGTACAGCATCAGTCACCATACCTTTACCTGATACACTCGACTTTGTGGCCGCAGAAGTATTGGCCGAGAGTTTTGGAGGGAGAAATCAGCCCTGAGGAAGCACTTTCTTCTGTGGCAGAAGAGATCAGGAAAGAACAAGGAAGGAGGTAGTAGCTTAGGGGCTTGCTCAAACGTTTGAGCACGCCCCTAAGCGAGT
>JACIWG010000302.1 GCA_014361085.1 Nitrososphaeria archaeon | reverse complement strand
TTCAAGATGTGAACTCTCACAAAAAATTTTATTTAGAATATAACCTAAATTTTACTTTAATAGCAGATCATGACAAGAATGTTTCAAAAACCTTTGGTGTACTAAGACCATCTGGATTATCTGAAAGGGTAACATTCATCTTTGATAAGGATGGAATATTAAGGTACGTTTTTGATAAAGTTGATCCTAAAGGGCATACTGAAGAAGTTTTAGAAAAGATTAGGGAGCTTGGCCTCGATTAAAAAAGTAAATATAATTGTAGTCTTTTAATTTTGCTATGGTTAAACGGCTTTCAGTTCTAGATTCTAACAGGTGTACTGGTTGCCAAAGTTGCATGTTCGCATGCTCGAGAAGGTTTGGTGTTGGCGGGTTAGCTGATTCAGCAATCCATGTACGTTCGGTTGGAGGAATAGAGTATGGATTTGTTGTTATAGTCTGTAGGGCGTGCCCGAATCCTCCGTGTGCAAAAGTGTGTCCAGTTGATGCACTAAAGGTTAGGGAAGGGGGTGGAGTCATATTAGATTCTACAAAATGTATTGGTTGTGGACTCTGTGCTAAATCATGTCCTTATGGTGCAATATTTTGGAATGATAGAGAAAATAAGCCTAACATTTGTGTCTACTGTGGATATTGTGCAAGATATTGTCCACATGATGTTATCGCATTAGAGGAGTTTGGGTGATAGGCTTGGACGAGTATTTAAAAAATGTTTTATACATTGACCTTTCAAGAAAAAGGTTTTGGATTGAGGATAGAAGGGAGATTTTTGAAGAATATTTGGGTGGTGTTGGTGTTGCCTCAAAGATTTTGATGGAGGAATGTTCTAAAAATGTGGATCCACTTGGGCCTGAAAATGTTATAGTTTTTGCTGTCGGACCATTAAACAGTCTCTTTCCTCTAGCCTCAAAGACTGTTGCATGCTTTAAATCTCCTTTAACAGGCTTTTATGGAGAAAGCCATGCTGGTGGTAGGAGTTCTATTGCAATAAGGCAGGCTGGTTATGGTGCTATAGTTATAAAGGGTGCTAGTGAGCAACCAGTTTACGTTGCAGTCCATGGAAGAAATGTGTATTTTAGGGACGCTTCAGCCCTTTGGGGTTTAAGGAACAGTATTACTGTTGGGCGTGTGCTTAGAGAAATAGAGGGGGGTGCAGGGGTTAGGACTATAATGAGGATAGGTGTGGCAGGAGAAAATCTTGTTTCATACGCTTCAGTTAATACTGAAACATACAGGCACTTTGGTAGACTAGGTTTGGGGGCTGTGTTTGGAAGCAAAAGGTTGAAGGCCGTCGTTGTATCAGGTAGATTAACCTTACAAGTTTCAGACAAAAAAATGTATAGGGAAACTTATGACATGATCTATGAGTCTGCAATAAATTCGGCTGCAATGAAAAAATATCA
>JACIWG010000301.1 GCA_014361085.1 Nitrososphaeria archaeon | reverse complement strand
TAACCAGAACCAATAACAGTATTCTCTCAATATTTGTCGAGTCTAAAATAATAGAATATGCGCCAAATGATCTTGAAACATGTCCTGAAGGAAAAGAGAAATCTTTTTCGTCCGAGTATGATATTATATTCGCAGAATACATGTATGGTCTTTCGCGGCTAAAAAGTTCCTTTAAAAAATATGTAGAAATTGTAACAATCGCTAAAAAAACTAGTAATCCAATCGACCTATCTATACTCTTACTTTTATAATATGAGTAAACAAAATATAATAATGAGATGATGAGCAGGAACCTGAGGTCACCTAAATAAGAAAATATTACAAAAATTTGGACAGGTAAAGCATGAACTAAAATATCTTGAATTTCTAAGACAAGAGAGCTTTCAATAGCATTTAAATGGAATATTTCTACAAGCAATCCCAATAATATGACCGCTAAAAAGTAGTAGAAACTCCACATAACATCTTTTCTCAAACCATTTTCCTTCAACACTTTCACCAAATTATCAAGTGCTCATGAAGCAATTGAAAGCCATAATATAAGCTTTTAAACATCACATTTTATTCATGTTAAAATAAAATATTAAATTAGTGAAGAATATATTTCAATAGTTTCTTCAGCAACCTTTCTCCATGTAAAATATTGCTGCACCCTCTTTCTACCATTTTCACCCCAAACCTTTGTTCTTTCCGGATCCTTTAAAACCTCCTTCACACCCCAAGCGATATCAGCTGGGTCCTCACCATTAACATGTATACCATTCTGTTCTGGGCCTGAGGCGATAACCTGTTCCCTGAAGCCTACAACTCCACGTGCACCCACAACCACAGGCTTTTTCATCGCCATAGCCTCTAAGCTAACTATACCGAATGGCTCATAGACGGAAGGAAATACGCAAACGTCTGCGGCAGCATAATGTAGTATCCTCTCATTTTCTGGAACAAATTCGAAATTACATATAACATTATCCTTCACACCCAATCTTCCAGCGGTCTCTATAAGATCCTTTTCCTCTTCACCCTTACCCAATATTATCAATTTAGCCTTAGGATATTCACTTAGTATAAGCGGCATGGCTTGAACAAGATTCCTTATCCCCTTAACCCATGTTAGGCGGCCTAAAAACAGAATCATGTAACCATCTTCGCTTACACCATATTTTTCCCTTAACCTTCTAACATCCTCAGGATTACATTTTTCAGGATCATATCTATCAGGGTCAACACCATTCCATACTACACTAATTTTTGGCGCACTCCAACCGTGTCTTATCAGGTCATCTCTCATAGCATAGCTTACTGTAATAATATGGTCCGCTGCCTCAGCCATTGAATGTTCAAGGTATGATACGACATTAGATCCTTGGCCACCACTTCTACCCCACTCTGTACTGTGGACAT
>JACIWG010000300.1 GCA_014361085.1 Nitrososphaeria archaeon | reverse complement strand
AAAATATTCTTTCCCTCCTTAACCTCATATACTGTACTTTCACTCCCATTTGCAGGCAATCTTAGGTCATACTTGTAAACATGCAGTTTATTGTATGAACTTAAATTTAATGTCAAAATTGCTTCATTGTAACCGTACAATGGTATTCCACCCCAATTTAATGTTGAAAGAAGTTTTGTTGGAATAGAGAAATTCACTGGAGGCTGTCTTCCAAAAACTATACTATTATCTACAACCACTATTTCCCTGTAACCTGCATCAATTGGCATTGCATCAAATCTAGCAAGATTGGCTGTAGTGGATGTTCCCAGCAGAATCTTGTCCGCTACAGTCTCTATCGAAGTTATTCTTGCACCGAAGGCTCCAACAATACGGGCCATAGGCGGTGTAATATATATCAACAACGTTGGCCCTATTATTGTATTTTGTTCTATCATGACATTTCTTTCTAACTCGTTCTGTGGAAAGACTAGGCCATGAGTGAACGCGTTAAAGGCTGTCAATATGCCTCCACCGTATGCTACTGACATTGTTCTGCTCGGCGAATATCCTGAGTAGCCGAAATCAAAAAGTCTAACAAATTTAAGAGAATCTTTCTCATATGGTGCTGGCTCGAAAACAAGTGCTCCCCCTTTAACAAAAACAAAAAGTCTAGCGTAAGCTGAAATCATGCTTCCAACAAAAGGTTTGACAACATTTCCACCGTCAACTGAAATTTTAGAAAAATCTTCAACGTAAACCTTTGACCATCTTTTATCAAAAAGGTCCATAAACTGTAGCCCCCTAAAATAGCCTAAATAGGAAATGTCAAAGTATGCAATATCTAAAAACAATGTACCCTTAAGAGCTGGTTCACTTGTTAGTTGAATGATGCTCCCATCATTTCTATTAAGTGAAAAGACCCCTAAATTTTTGTGTCCATCAGCTCTTGCCAAAAGAAGCTTATCATCAACTGGATTATAGACTATTTCAGAAACTTCACCAGCCCATTCTGTAGGATGATTTATTCCCTCCTTCCAAACTAGCCTAACCTTCTTTTCCCTAATATTGTACTCGTGAACGTGACTAAATTTATTGATAAAAGAAATACTTCTTCTACCACTATCCCTAGAATATAATGCTGGTGCATGAATCCAGCCGCCAAAATATATGTAATCATCAACTACATCAACAGCATTATATGTATCTCCTCCAGAAACAGGCTTTGGTCCAACAAGTTCATAACAGTACAAGTATTCTTTTTCTCCGTCTAAAAAATGCGCCTCCCCTTCGAAGGCAAGGTTAAAGAACAGGGTTTCCCTATAATATTTTAACCCAAATACTCCACCAGAACCCCATTCGGGCCCAAACCTTGGAGGAAACCTATAAAGTCTCTTGAGTATATCAGCCATCACCATCATTAAC
>JACIWG010000299.1 GCA_014361085.1 Nitrososphaeria archaeon | reverse complement strand
GTCATTCTAATCTTCATATGATTGAGGGTGATTTTAGGGATTTCGGTATTCCTGCTAAGTTGCCCATTATTCCTGGTCACGAGATTACTGGTGTTGTCGAAGAAGTTGGAAAAGGTGTTAGGGGTTTTGGGGTTGGTGATAGGGTTGGTGTTCAAGTATTATATGAGAGTTGTAGGAGCTGTGATTACTGTTTGAGTGGTAATGAGAATTTGTGTCTTGAGAGGAAGGGGACTGGTGAGAGTGTTGATGGAGGCTATGCTGAGTATATTGTTGCACCATATGATTTTATTTACAGGCTTCCTGATAATCTTGGTTTTGAGGAGGCTGCACCACTATTCTGTCCCGGTGTCACAGCATACCGTGCTGTGAGAAAGGCTGGTGTAACTTTTGGGCAGAAGGTTGCTGTAATAGGCATAGGCGGTGTTGGACACATGAGTTTACAGTTTGCTAAGCTTGCTGGGGCAGAGGTTACCGCCATTGACGTTAACGAGGAAACTCTTAGGATGGCTGAAGAGCTTGGAGCGGATAACGTGCTTTTAGCCAGCCAAGTTGAAGAGCATGTTTTAAGGAGTGGAAAGTTTGATGTTGTAATGGTTCACGCGCCATCACAGAAGGCTGTAGAACAGGCTCAAAAGATTGTGAAGAGAGCTGGAACAATCCTAATGGCCGTAAAAGGAAACATGAACATAAGCTTTCCCGAAGAACATAAAATCATATCAAGCGTAATAGGATCAAGACAGGATATGAGAGAAACACTAAAAATTGCCTCAACAAGGAAGATAAAAGTAAAATACACCACATACAAACTCAGCGAAGCAGAACAAGTACTAATAAGACTAAAACAAGGCAAGATAGTGGGCAGAGCAGTACTAACACCATAAACATTATCTATGAACATACAATCAAGAATATAAGTAGACAAAAGATTATATCAAGAATTTCACCCACATCACGGTCTAAGCCCATCCAGAAAAAACATTAGTTCTATAAACCTTCTTAGCTTCTTGATTCACCTAGACAAGTCCCTTACACACAATTTTAAGCCATGCAACAGGATTTAATCACAAAATGTCCATGTTATATCATATAAAATTCAAATGTCTTGGGAGAGAAGATTTTTAGTGCAGATTGGATTGGGTTGAAAGGCATCCTAAGAAGGCTTGAAATGTATGGTTTTATTGAAGGGGGGAATTCTTGTACAATAGTAGGTGGACGTGCATGCTTAAAGAGGAGAAATGATATTATGCTCCACCCTCACATTATCGTGCTTGAAGGGCATTATTGTGGTCCTTTTTTCTGTCCTAGAGTGTGTGTATTTTCTGTTGTAGCATGAGCTGTAGCAGTTGCAAGCCCACCCTAATAGTATGCCATCGTCTTGCATGCTAACCTTTACTGGAACAATGGTGGCTGTAACGAT
>JACIWG010000298.1 GCA_014361085.1 Nitrososphaeria archaeon | reverse complement strand
GGTTTACAAATCTAAACATAGTGGCCAAAATTTTTTCTAAAATTTAAAAGCATGTAATATCATCTAAAATGTGGTGCAAATAGGATGGACGTATTTGAAGCAATACAGAAAAGGAGGTCGGTTAGAAAATATCTTGATAAAGAGGTTCCAATGGAACTTATATTAAAAGTTTTGGAAGCTGGAAGACTCGCACCTTCAGCCCACAATAGTCAACCTTGGCACTATATCATAGTCACAGACCCTGAGAAAAGGAAGAAGATTGCCGAAAGTGGCAAATGGGCTGGCTTTCTAAAGAACACGCCTGTAGTGATTGTAGGCTGCGGCGACCCTGAAGCATCACCAAACTGGTATATGGTTGACGTGACCATATCCATGCAGAATATGGTGCTTGAAGCCACAGAGCTTGGTCTGGGCACATGCTGGGTTGGAAGCTTCGACCAAGATACTGTAAAAAAGCTTTTGAATATTCCTGAAAAGTATAAAGTTGTAGCATTGCTTGCATTAGGTTATCCTGCTGAAGGAATAGAAATAACATCCAAGATCCTTCACACTGTAAGGCCTAGAAAGAAGCTGGAGGAAATATATAGTTTAAACGAGTTTAAAAAATAAGATCAGTAAAGAAAGGGTAAAAATATTAAATTTGAAAACGGTATCAATGTTTTGATATAATTAATATATTCAGGGGTCCTGTCCAATGACATTGACGTATACGGGAAAGCCTTTAGAAAAATTGGGGTAATATAATGTGGATTGAAATTCTAAATGTCTTTATAACATTATAATGTTACAAGGATTATTCCAATAGTCGTTAAAAATGTTCCGAAGAAGACGTTTATTCTAAACCTTTTTTCGATCAAAAATTCTGCTGTAGCAGTAAATATTGGTGATACAGAAGATAATGTTGTCGCCCTAGACAGGCCAATAACCTGAATGCTGTAAATGTATGTTGCCCAACCCAGATTTAGTGCAACAATCCCACCTAAAGTAATATTTATGATAGAACTTCTTTTTAGAACAAAATTTTCATTCTTTCTATTGAGGAACAATATTATACTACTGGCAAGCATGTAGCCTGTTGTACGCCACAAATTTTCTGCAAAAGGATGAGCTGAACCTGAAATGGAGCCTACAAGTGTTATACTTATACTCCATAAAAGTGCTGCAAGCGTTGCAATACCTATACCTACTAAATCAACTTTCTTTTCACCATTCTTTCGAGAAATTATTGTTATCCCTAGGACAACGAAGACTGTTCCAGCTAGCACATAAAATGTTATATTCTCGCCTAAAAATAGAAATGAGATTAGAATGGTTAATAGGGGGTAGGTGCTTGTTATGGTTATAGAATGTGATGGGCCTATCCTTTTTATACTTAGTAGATATAGTAGGTCACCTAAACCTAATCCAATTGCCCCACTTAAT
>JACIWG010000297.1 GCA_014361085.1 Nitrososphaeria archaeon | reverse complement strand
AATTCTATTACCTTCGCTAAAGCTTTTGCTACACCCTCCCAATATAGTTGAGCACATTCAGCCTCAAAGTTAATAATTTCTTTTCTTAAACCTTCAAAGTCTTCTCCCTCTAGCCTTTGAATCTTTTCACTAAAACCTTTAATTTCTCTTGCAAGAGAGTATAATTCTTTTGCAAGCTGTGGGTCGCTTTTTGACCTATTTTTAGCCATAGAATAAAGTAAACTGTATTGGTTTAATACTTTCCCTGATGCAAAGGATATTGCAAGCTTTAATCCTTCAAATGTTTCTTGAACCTTATACTGTCTTTTCCTCAACGATATTGCCCCACTTAAAAACCCTTTGCAAACAGATAATGGTGTACCGTAAGGTGAATAGAATATTATGGGAATATTGTGCTTTGCAACAAGTCTAGTCAATGCTGAAGAAAAGGATGCGCCTCTAGTTAAAACTATTATAAAATGTATTTTTGAAACAGGAACCTCTAAAACCTTTTTCCTCGCCCTATAAACTGTTATCATTCCACTTCTTGTTCCAACAAATGTTCCAGGCTCATTAACAATTAACCTCATTTACAAGTTGATAGTCTCTACTAGATAATAAGCTTTATAATAGTTAAGTATACAGCACTATTTTTTACAAACAGGATAATATGGACAAAATTCTGGACACCTACTCGGCATACCAGGATCCCTTCCAGACTCCACTATTTCTAAAGCTTCATCCCGTATTTCGAGAAACTCTCTCCTCAACTCGTCTCCTACAACAAAATATCTTACTTGAAAAGATGGTATCTTACGTTCAAATTTCAGGTATAGTATGAAGCCAAAGTCTATTGGAATATTTTCATCACATTCTACAGCTAAAGCATATCCTGCAGCGGTAAGTGGATGAAATCTTCTAACCTCGCCGGTTTTAATATCGAATATAGCATTGTATGGTGTATAGATGTCAACACTCAATTCACTCGATAGGCCTACAAATGAGCCATCAACCTTTCTTTCGGCAACAGGTGGAACAGCAATGTTAACAATAGAATCGGCTTCAGCATACCTGTACTTTGAAAGTGTCTGATCATATTTTGCAGCAGCCTGTATAAGGAGAAAGTTGTATGTGTTCAAACATTCACTTAAAAGAAGTTTACGCTCTTCAGCCTTAAGTACTCCTATAGAGGCTTCAGCCTTTGTAACAGCTGATGAGGCAAGATCAAGCCCCTTCCCTAGCAACCCATTCAACATTTCTAGGCCTACAGAATCCGGATTATTGAAAATGAATTTTTTCACTTCAAAAATAACATTCTTTATAATTTCATGTAACGCTATACCTCTAACCATCTTAACATTAGGCGGAGGTTTAACGTTCAAAATCCTCTTCAAATAAATGTCCCTTAAAGTTTCACAATATCTTCCAGCAAGCTCGCCAACAC
>JACIWG010000030.1 GCA_014361085.1 Nitrososphaeria archaeon | reverse complement strand
AGAAAAAGATCTAATTGTAATAGTTGAACTTCCTGGTGTGGAGAAGGAAAACATACGTATCTCTGCAAAAAAGAATAAATTATATATTTTAGCATCTTCTGAAAGAAGAAGGTATAAAAAGGTTATACCATTACCTAATGCCATAGACATAAGTTCCTTAAAATCAGAATATCGGAACGGCATCCTTGAAATTAAACTAAATAAAGTATGAATAGTAGGGTGTTTAGAATATGCCTACCAGATTAAGAAAGGTTAGAAAAATGCGTGGTTCAAGAACCCATGGATGGGGGCAAGTGTCACAGCATAGAGCATCAGGCCAAAAAGGTGGTGTTGGAAACGCGGGACTACATAAGCATAAGTGGAGTTGGACCATAAAATATGCGCCAGACCATTTTGGAAAAGATGACATGCGCCCTCCAAAAAGTTTTAAGCCAAAACGTTGGATAAATGTTGGTTCACTTGATAAGCTATACAAGAGCCTAGTCTCAGTCTCTCCCTTAGAAACCATTGAAGGCAGACCTGTATTGAACCTCTCCTCACTGGGGTACGAAAAACTTCTTGGCGCCGGCTCAGTTTCCGGCGCGTATCATGTTATTGTAGAAAGGTTTACAAAATCTGCGAAAGAAAAAATTTTATCGACAGGAGGTCTTATTGAAGGGTCGAAGTGATATTGGGTGCTCTAGCCGACTTTATAAAGAGCTTTTCGACAGTAATACCTGAAGTTCCTAAACCTATTAGAAAACTTTCTCTTAAAGAAAGACTGTTGTGGACTGTGGCGGTACTTGTGGTATACTTTATAATGGTTGAAACCCCTCTTTATGGTGTAAGCAAAGGTGCAGACCCACTAGTTTATACCAGAATAATTTTTGCTTCAGCAAGAGGAACCCTTATGGAACTTGGTATAGGTCCAATTGTGACCGCAGGCTTAATTGCCCAACTATTGCAAGGTGCAGATATAATCAAACTTGACTTAACAAAAAGTGAGGATAGGGCTCTATTTACGGCTACAACAAAATTTTTAACAATACTAGTAGCTATTATGGAATGTTCTGCATACATACTTGGTGGAGCATTTGGACTAAATCTAACGCCACAAACCTCTTTAATAATATTTTTTCAGCTCTTTTCCGCAACAATAATCGTTATGCTATTAGATGAATTAGTTCAAAAGGGATGGGGTGTTGGAAGTGGCATAAGCCTTTTCATTTTTGCTGGCGCTGCCGTACAGATTGCATGGGGCCTCTTCAGTCCCTACCCTGTAATGGAATCAGAAAATATTACAGCTCCATACGGTTTCATTCCATATGTCATAGCAAAAGCATCCTCAGGTTTTAACGAGATATTCTATAGAAGCTCAGGTTTCCCCTCTCTTCTCACTGTAATATTAACCTTACTTGTAATTCTATTAATAGTTTATGTTGAAGGATTAAGAGTTGAAATTCCAATAACATCTGCAAGATATAGGGGGTTCAGTGGAGTATATCCAATAAAATTCCTTTACGTTTCAAACATCCCCATAATATTGACTTCAGCCCTACTGACGAACATAACCTTTTTTACACAATTGATTTGGGCAAGACTTAATCCTGAAAATAGTAATCCAATATTAAATTTGTTTGGCACCTTTAATAGGACAACAAACGCTCCAACAGGTGGGTTAGCCTACTACATTACTGCCCCACGTGGTTTAGCGGCTGTTCAAGCTGATCCTCTACATGCCATTATATTCACGCTATTGTTAGTCTGTTTCTCAGTACTTTTTGCAAAAATCTGGGTAGAAATCGGAGGCTTATCAGCTGATAAGGTGGCTAAAAGTCTTGTTGATGCTGGGGTACAAGTTCCTGGATTTAGGAGATCCGAGTTAAGTATTAGCCAACTTTTAAACCGGTACATACCTACACTGACGATTCTTGGAGGAATATTTATCGGTCTTTTAGCTGCCTTCTCAGACCTTTTCTCTGTTCTAGGCTCGGGAATTGGTATCCTGTTGATGGTTGATATAGGTATACAATATTATCAGACCCTAGTTAGAGAAGAAATAGAAACATTCATGCCCATGTTAGGAAAAGTTCTGGGTAGAAGTTAAAGATTAGTGTTCAATAAAATTATTTAAAGTTATTATATTACTATGATTGGAGCTGATAATACTTATGATACTCGAAATAGCATGGAATCAAATTCCCTACTCAACAATATTAATAATAGTAACATCTATAGGCCTAAACCTTGTTTCACAGGTTGCCGTACGTCTCCTTGTCGATGTAGAGGAAGCTAGGAGAGTTGCAAGAGAAGCTAAAGCCTTTAGGAAAGAGCTACTAGATGCCATAAAAAAGGGTGATAAGGCAAAAGAAGAGAAGCTTAGAAAAAAGGAGAAAAGCATTCAGCAAATGGAACTAAAGTCCTCAAATCAGAGACTTAAGGCAACATTCATCTTCATAATACCCTTCTGGTTTATATACATATTTATTTCATCACTTATAGGTCCAACCACTACAGTTGCAGTATCTCCTTTACCCTTACCATTCATAGGGGATAAACTACAGCTTTTTTGGTGGTACCTTATAACCTCGTTTGCTTTTGCAACGATCATAACTAAATTGGTGGGGACAAGCATTGAATAAAGGGAACAAAAGTATTGTTATTGCAATAAGTGGTCTCCATGGTGTAGGTAAAACTGTGCAAGCTAAGCGTCTGGCGGAGGCCTTTGGTCTTAGGCATGTGTCTGGTGGCGCAATCTTTAGAAGCTTAGCTCAAGAAAAGGGGTTATCTCTAATAGAATTATCAAAAAATGCTGAATTATCTGACGAAATAGATAGATTGATTGATGGCCAAGTAATAGAAGAAGGTATTAAAGGTAATGTTGTTATAGACTCAATGTTATGTGCATGGTTTCTAAAGGACATTGCATTGATTAGAATATTTCTTTCTGCTCCTGATAATGTTAGAATTGAAAGGATTGCAAGAAGAGATGGAAAATCCTATAATGAAGCTTATGATGAAACAATGGCTAGGGAGGCAAGTGAAATAAATCGGTTTAAAAAATATTATGGTTTATCCATTTCTGATGTGAAGGATGTATGCCATATTGTCTTATCTACTGAAGACTTAAGTGAAGATGAAATATTTTTAATACTTAAATCATACATACAATTTAAGTTAAAGAATATACTGGTGTAGCATGATGTCAGAGAGCCTGAGCAGCGAGGAATACATACTGTTATCAGATGAAGTAACAAATTTAGACTATGGTTTTTTCCCTCAAAAGAGACCCATCAACATATACCTTAACTATGGATTCATACCACTCGATAAACCTCGAGGTCCATCAAGTCATGAAGTTGTAGCATGGGTAAGAAAAATGTTGCAGATTGAAAAGGCAGGGCATAGTGGAACACTAGACCCACCAGTATCCGGTGTATTACCTATTGCATTAGGCAATGCTACAAAGGCTTTAGGCCTATTTTTACTAGGTCCAAAAGAATACATTACGGTAGTAAGATTACATAATGATGTGCAAGAACAAAAAATTTTAGACGTTTTCAAGGAGTTCACTGGTACAATATATCAACGACCTCCACAAAGGTCAAGTGTTAAAAGAGTTACAAGGACCAAAAGGATATATCAAATAAATTTGATAGAAAAGTTAGGACGTCTTATTGTAGTAAAGGTCGCTTGCGAAGCTGGAACATATATAAGGAAATTAGTTTATGACATCGGAGAAGTTTTAGGTGTTGGCGCAACGATGGTGGAGCTTAGGCGTACAAGAGTATTCAATATTGATGAAGAACAGGGTCTAGTGAGGTTGCATGACCTTTCCGCTGCAATACACAAATGGAAAAATGAAAACAATGAAGAACTTATAAGAAAACTTGTACAGCCAATAGAAAATGTTTTAACACCATTTAAAAAGGTTTTAATTAAAGATTCCGCTGTTGATGCAGTATGTCATGGTGCACAAGTGGCAATACCCGGTATAGTTAAGTTATCATCAAATATAGTTAAAGGTGATTTAGTAGTAATATTAACTTTAAAAGGGGAACTTGTTGCGTTAGGTAAAGCCCTATTATCAGCTAATGAAATAGAAGAACTTGTAAAAGGATTTGCTGTAAAAATAGAAAGAGTAGTAATGGATAAAGGCACTTATCCTAAAGTGTGGAAATAATTAAGGTTAAAGGTTAGAATTTATAATCGTGATTAAACATAATTAAACTAAATTTTTTTAATTAATTTTCCTTTACCCTTCGTTGGTGAACTCCTTGGAAAGAAGATTGAGGCCAACTGTATTTTCCCCAATCTATAATAAACCAAGGGAAGGCCGAGGTTTTTCATTAAAAGAGCTGGAAGAAGCAGGTATATCTCCTAATATAGCCAAAAGGCTTAAAATTCCAATAGATAGACGTAGAAAAAGTTCACATAAAGAAAATGTTGAAAAATTAAAGGAAATTTTAGCCTTATCTAAAATGGACTAACTTTTTTATACAATTAAAATTTTTCATAGTCGACTTTCATCCACTAATTTTTTTCTTGTAAAGATAGAGAATGCTTAACTAGAATAATTATCAGAATCGGTTACAAAATTATAAATCTTTCCCATGTTAGTAAAATAAATTTGGTTATCATTATAATGACTGAGATTAAGGGTTTATATAGTCCAAATTAAGAGCCTCACTAGAAAAAATTGGGTTATAAAATTGCTTGGATAAAAGGTGATGGTATAGGACCTGAAATTTCTGATGCTACATTACATGTTATTGAAGCTCTTGAGCTAAAATATAATTTAAACTTTAACATAGTTTTCTATGAGGCCGGTGACACCTGTCTTAGCAAAATGGGCGTAGCCCTCCCCTCTGAAACTATCGAAGGCTTCAAGAATTCTGATGCAGCGATAAAGGGTCCTGTTGGAGAAACTTCTATGGATGTGACAGTAAAATTGAGGCAACTATTTGACTTATACGCGAATATCAGGCCAGTTAAAAACTATCCTAATATTGAATGTGTCAAAAGTATAGATGTCGTTATTGTTCGAGAAAATTCTGAAGACCTATACAAGGGACTGGAATTTGAACTTGAAAATTTAGCAATCGCCTTAAGAATAATTTCAGAGCATGCAACTAGAAGGATTGCTAGAGTTGCAGGTGAAATTGCAGCCAAAAGAAAAGGTATTGTTACAGTAGTTCACAAATCTAATGTTCTAAGGAAAACCTGTGGGCTATTCTCAAAAGTTGCGAAAGAAGAGCTTTCCAACTATCCAGTAAAGGTGAATGAAATATATGTTGATGCCGCCTCAGCAATTTTGATAAAAAATCCTGACAGATTTGATGTTATTTTAACAACAAACATGTTCGGCGACATCTTAAGCGATGAAGCAGCACAAATAGCAGGTAGCCTAGGAATAGGGCCTTCAGCAAACATTGGAGAATCTAAAGCCCTTTTCGAACCAATACATGGTGCAGCCCCAGATATAGCGGGTAAAAACATAGCAAATCCATACGCTATGATTCTCTCCTTCAAAATGCTATTAGACTGGTTAAGTGATAAAAAATATGATAAAAGGCTTAAGGAAGCAGCTTCTACACTTGAGTCAGCAGTAATAAAAGCTCTTAATATGGGCTACAAAACACCTGACATAGGCGGTGACAAAAAAACAAATGAAATAGGACATTTTCTTCACAAGTTAATAAAAAATTTATAAAGACAAATTTTTAAAGCAAAACTACAACAAAAAAGGACTTGTGAAAGCCGGGATCGCCTAGCCTGGTAGGGCGATGGCCTGGAGTCTATTAGACTGAAAGCCATTGACTCGAAAGAGTCTTGGGGGTTCAAATCCCCCTCCCGGCGCCAGAATCATGTCAAGGCACTATTTCAACAGAATTATTGTATGCTGGATATATTAAATCATTTAAATCTATTGAGCTACTTTCAACCATTTTAAACAATTTTGGCCTAATCTCCCTTATTTTCTTTACCAACCACATAGTTATCTCGCATATTTCATGAAAGCCATCTTCACCCCAAAGTTTTTCCATGTAAGCGTACAAGCATCTCCCACCACATTCCTTTAAAACATTACAGGATGTACAAGGTTCTCTAATAAACACATTATTAAGTCCTCTAAAGTTTTTCAAGTCTTCAGCTAATAATGCCCACTTCCCATCAACAGCTATTGGGCAGGCTAATACTCTTCCATCGGTTGTTATGGCCACAGATTCTGTGCCTGAACCGCATGGAGGAACACTTCCTCCATAAATACTCCTTTTTAATATTCCTTTAAACGGGGCTATTCCATAAACCCTTTTATTTTCTATATTTTCTAACCAAAAATTCAGAAGCCTACTAAGGTTTGGAAGATAATTATTTTCCACCCAACCTTTAAAATCTTTCCATCTCTCACTCCATACAACATTCAGTTGCCAGTGCACATGATCAAAAATTTTTAAAGAAAGTAGATGCAGAACATCCCTATAAACATCACCTTCCTCCGTTAACGTCATACGTGCAACCAAGTCTCCTCTGAACCCAATCTTTTTTAACCATCTCGCATTTTCCAAAACTTGATCATAAACTCCTTCCCCCCTATGAATGTCTGTAACTTCTTTAACACCGTCTATAGACAGTAGAATCGCATCAAAATTGTTTAAAAGTTCAACATCAACCTTTCTAATCAAAAGTCCATTTGTTTGGAGAATAAATTTCTTTGCAGGTACCTCCTTTAAAACCCTTTTTATAAAGCTTAGGTTTAAAAGAGGCTCTCCACCATAAAAGCAGATATAACTTTCCTTATCTTTTATTATCAAATTTTTTAAGTCATTAAATTTATATTTTATCTCCCACGGCATTCTATCTTTTCTGAAACTTCCTCCACAATATTTGCATTTCAAATTGCACTGTCCAGTTGTATACACTATATAGAGCATTGTCTATCAAACCACGCAAGAGTCCCCAACCTTAGTTAGAGAGTAGGATGCTCTTTATGCTATTAAAATTGAGTTTATTTTAATCTTTAGTGGAATTGGACGGTTTAAAGAATCTTGTAGCTAACATCCTTTAATTTCATGTCAACAAGACTATTAATAAGCTTTCTAATTTTTTCCATTCTCCCCCTTACGACTAATGTTTCAAAGCACCGTTCAAGGTCCAAGTGCACATGCAATGTTGATATTATCACATCAGAATGTTCATGCTGTAAATCTAGTAGCTTATCAACAAGTTCCTTTCCATGTTCATAGATATAGTTTATTGTTCCAACACCCTCATCTTCCCCACTTTTTGCCAGCATCATGTTTTCATCTATAAACAACTCGATTGCTTTAGAAATTGCATGAGACCTTTTCCTTATCCCTGCGTTCTTCATAACCTTTTCAAGCCTATTTAAAACGTCTCTAGGAATTGTAACACTAACTCTTGCAACTCTTTCCAATAAAAATCATCCTCTTCTGTTTTTCTTTCTTTAAGATTGAATCCTTATTAAACTTTTTTAACATGTTATTTTTCTAAAAAATAAGGATGTATACCTTCTGTGAAGCAATTACCGAGGATCTTTTACCACCAATAAGAGCTTTAGTGGCTCATAGGCTTAGGGAAAAAGGGTATTCTCAGACACAGATTTCAAATTTTCTTGGAAAGACTCAGCCTCTAATAAGCCACTACCTAAGCAATGGTAGAGAGTATTGGGTAAGTAAGCTTAAGTCATTTGGCCTTGAACTGGAAGTGATAGAGAGTTATGTAGACACCCTATCAAGGGATATAATTTCTGAGCCCAAAGCTGCAATAAAAACTTTCAACTTAATGTTAAAGGATTTCCTAAAAAACGGTAAAATTTGTAACATTCATAAACAAAAGATTTCTTCACTTAAAGACTGTAACATTTGCATTGAAGTATTTTCTCAACCTACATTAAGTAGGGAGAAAGAATTTCTTTTAAAGAAATTGGAGAAGGCTATAAAAGATATTGAAGAGTCACCATATTTTGTATCAATAATACCAGAAGTATATGTTAACATCGCTGCCTCCTTAGAAAACTGTCGCTCCTTTGAAGATATTGCAACAATACCTGGTAGGATTGTGAGAGTAAAAAACAGGGCTAAGGCTCTCATGCCCCCAGAATTCGGAATAATAAGTCATCTCACAAAGCTTCTCTTTGAAGTCAAAAAGATTGATCCATCAATAAATGTTGTTATTAATATTAAATACGATAAAAAACTTGCTCACATCGTGTCAACTTCAAATATTTACTTTATAAAGACAGAACATGATATAATATATGATGAAGATGATGTAATAAATTGTATAAGAAAGGCTATTGAAAAGATTGGAAATGTTCCAAAGGTAGTCTTTGATGAAGGAGGTTTCGGCCTTGAACCAATAACATATGTTTTTGGAAACACTATAGAGGAAACTATAAACCTTGTTCTAGATTTGGCAAAAATGTATGTTCTAAAATAAATTATAATTATTAAAAAATTTATTAATTTCAAAGTTTATTGCAGAAGGTGGTGTAAAAAAAATTTGAGTTCCCCGATAGACAATCTTAAGCCCATAATTCCAGAACTGTTAGGTGAAGCAGCATTCGTTTATGTTGCTAAAGCAAATGAATTAGTTAAGAAAGGTTACAATGTTATTTCCTTCGGTGTAGGGCAACCGGATATACCAACATTTCCCCACATTATTGAAGCCGGAAAAAAGGCTTTAGAAGATCGTTTCACAGGCTATACTGAAACCGCTGGAATATATGAACTCAGAGAAGCAATTTCAGAATATCTGAACTCAAGATACTCTGCCAATGTTAAGCCTTCAGAAGTTATTGTAACACCAGGCGCTAAGGGTGCAATATTTTTGGCTATAGCATCCTACATTAGCCAAGGTGATGAAGTTATAGTCCCAGAACCTTCATTTCCAGCCTATCCTGAAATCACAAAGTTTTTAGGAGGTAAACCAGTCTTTGTCCCACTAAAATGGATGGGTGCTGAAAAAGGTTTTTCCTTAAATGTTGATGAAATAGAGTCAGCTATCACAAAAAGAACAAAAATGATTATCCTAAATAATCCTCACAATCCTACAGGCGCACTATTTCCCGAACGTGAAGTCTCAAAAATATATGAGCTTGCCAAAGAAAATAAGCTAATTGTTCTTGCAGACGAAATATATGATAACTTCATATACGATGGCCTTAACTTTAGAGGGATTCTTACACAAAGTGACTGGAGAGACTATGTCCTATATGTTAATGGTTTTAGTAAAACATTTTCTATGACCGGATGGCGTCTCGGATATCTTGTTGTTAAAGAGGATCTTTCCCAAAAGCTTACAAGATTTGCTGTAAACATATATTCTTGTCCAACAAGTTTCGCTCAAAAGGCTGCAATTGAGGCAATAAAAGGTTCTTGGGCGCCTGTTAAAGAAATGATAAGCCTTTTCCAAAAACGAAGAGACCTAATGGCCGGCCTTCTTTCAAAAATTCCTGGCTTCGAAGTTTGGCCAAGCAAAGGTGCTTTCTACATGTTTCCAAACATTTCAAAATTTTTAGAGCAGGCTAGACTTTCAACAGAGGCGTTTGTAGAATACTTGATAAATAATTATCAAGTTATAACATTGCCTGGAGGCGTTTTTCCTGATAAAGCTGGCTCAAAATATATACGTTTATCTTTTGCATCAAGTTTTCAAGCAATAGAGGATGGTATTAAGAGGATAGACAATGCTGTTAATGCATTACTCAAATAGCAGCTAAAAGGGGTGTCCCGTTTGCTAAAGGAAACTGTTGGCGGAATACTTTGTGGTGGAATGGGGAAAAGGCTGAGGCCAATAACAGACTCCATACCAAAATCTTTAATAGAAATAAAGGAGGGGTACACAATCTTAGACCGCCAACTTTTTCAAATGAAGTATGCTGGCGTAAATAAAGTCTATCTTCTTGCAGGCTACCTTTATGAAAAAATAAGAGAAAGGTATGGAACTAGCTGGAATGGTTTAGATATAGATTATTATGTTGAAGACAGGCCGAGAGGCACCCTATTTGCCATCAATAGCCTCCTCAAAATATCCGATTCAAAATACTATATTGTAATGAATGGTGACATTGTTACTGACATGAATCTTAAGCTTCTTATAACCCAATCCGCTGAAAATGCCGTGACAATAGCGGTTACAAAACTTGTTTCACCCTATGGTATTGTTGAACTTGCCAATGGAAAAATTATAGGCTTTAAAGAAAAGCCAACCTTGCCATACTACATAAATGCAGGAATATACTTTATTGACTCTAAATTAAAAGAACACTTTTTCACCTACGAGGAAGGGGATATTGAAAAAACAGTCTTCCCCTATTTGGCGAAAAGAGGTCTCCTAAACTATTACATGGAAGAGGACGTATTCTGGCAATCAATAGACTCACAAAAAGATTTGGAACTCGTTAGAAAAGAGTTCGCTAACAGAATAGACCGGCCATGGGGTTACGAAAAAATAATTGCTGAAACAGAAAACTATACTACAATCCAATACTATATAATGAAAGACTCAAGCATTCCAATGCATCATCACATGAAAAAAGATGAAACATTACATGTTATTTCTGGAGAAGGATACCTGTATATTGAAGATGAAAAGGTAAAGATATCAAAAGATGATGTGATTCACGTACATCCTAAAAAAAGGCACAAAATACTTGCTACAGAAACATTAAAAATATTATCCTATTCAACAACATCTCTAGAAGACTACATATTAGATGAGTGAGGATTCCCCAAACGACTTAAGTCGGGCGCTTCCAGCTTTTCCTTTATGCTAGGCTTCATCTGTTGATATCTAGCCCGTTTGCTTGAAGCAGGCTATTATGGCACAAGCTTCTAGCGTTCACTTGAAGCTTTACATCTAGTATCCATTTTATAAAAAATTGTAGAGGATGATTCCTAGATTCTAGAATGGCGGTGGTGGTGGGAGTACTGTCTGCTGCTCACCTGTTTCTGGAGCTATTAAAACTTCATCTAATAGATTTCCGAAGGTTCTTGCAACAAAGACTCCTGCAATCAAGTCGACAATAGCTCCAATAAACCATAAGGCCCCACTAATTGCAGCACATATTAACCCAATAACAAATACTAGAACCAACCATATAATGTACTTTGTTAAACCAATCTTTGTTATAATCTTCCAGTTCTCACTAAATGCAAAAATTTTCATAAAATTATTTGTTCTTATCATATTTCCTATAGCTATAACGCCAAAAATTAGAAAAACAAATAAAACCAAGAGTGTAATAACTCCATAACCAGTCATTAATCCTATGAAAGTTCCCGGTGTCATCATTTGGCCAGGATACCACTGAGTAACAGGTATTGAAGCTAAAATGATTATAGCAAGCAAGATAATTGGGACCAGTGCGTAAACTATTGTTGCGATAATAATTTTTAATCCCTCAAAAAATAGTTTGCCATACTCAGAAATAATTGGTGGCTCACTAATCTTTTTCCCTTCTTTAATTATTCTTCCTAAGTATCCTAATATTATAAAGTTCACGATTGGAATAATACTTAAAATTATTAAAATTATTAGGTTTCCAATCTTCGAAAAAAGTTTTCCAGTAAATTTTCCAGCCTCGTCAAAATTTTCAATAATTTCCATATATGTCGGATAATATCAATTATTTTAGATATATAAACATTTATAAAGGGAAAGTCAATGAAATCTATTGCATGAGTTTCATTAACGAATTAAGGAATATTGTGACTAGAAGGTATCCTGGTCCCCCAGAATATTTTGACCATGTCCATGTAGCTCTTATGATATACTTTCTCGGAGAAAATGCTCCAAAAAGCAGGCTTGAGCTTTCAAAATTTTTAGGTGTAGGTGAAGGCTCAATAAGAACAATTTTAAAAAGGCTTAAGGAAAACTTAATGATAAATATAACAAAAGAGGGTGTTTTTTTAAGTGAAAAAGGTTTTGAATTTTTTAAAAAATTTAAAAAGTTTTTCCCATTATTGGTGGAAGACCCTATTTACTCTTTAGCGCCGGCTAAATTTAATGTAACCATTTTAGCAAAAAATATGAAAGAAAAGGTTTTTCAAGGAATAGAGCAGAGGGATCAGGCAATAAAATATGGTGCTAAGGGTGCAATAACCCTATTATATGAAAAGGGTAAATTCGTTTTCCCAAACACTAAAGAGTCTGTTGAAGAATTATATCCAAGTATGTTTTGGAGTAAAATAAGGTCCTTAGGTAAACCTGTAGATGGGGATGTGCTAATAATATGTTTTGCTGAAGAACAACAGAAGGCCTATTTAGGATGTTTTGCTGCAGCATTAACCCTATGTAATTAACTAAACCCTTAACACCTAAATCGTGCTCTACTATAGAGTTGTTTGATGGAAAGTCCTAAAGTAAGGGCTCTAAAACTGTCATTCTATGCTATACTTTCGGTTATATTAGTAGAGTTTCTCGGTGGTTTAATAGCAAATAGTATGGCCGTATTAAGTGATGCTGCGCACGCACTTTTTGATGCATTAACAACCTTCTGGTTAATGTACGCTACAAAAATTTCGCTTAACCCCCCTGATGAAGAACATACATACGGTCATTCGAAAATTGAACCATTAGGCAGCATGTTTGGAGGACTATCCCTTTTAGGGATAAGTGTACTTATTTTCTATGAAGCAATATTAAGACTTTTATCAGGTGCAAAAATATTGTTAGAATTTGCACCTATAGCACTGTTCTCAGTTTTCTACACAGCATGTGTGGATGTTTTCAGGATTTTAGTGCTTTCAAAAAGTAGTTCTATTATAGTTAAAGCAAACCAACTTCATGCTTTTGCCGATTTCTCTTCAACAATAATTGCTTTCCTAGGAATCCTAACAAGCTATATAGGCTTCTACTATGCTGATTCTCTCGCATCTATAATACTGTCCATCTTTTTAGGTTTCTTAAGTTTAAGATTAATATATAGTAATGCCCTCGAACTTAGTGATATTGCGCCAAAAAAAGAGTATCAAAAAATTAAATCAATTTTAGAAAGAGTAGATAATGTTAAAGGGGTTAAATCTCTAAGAATGAGAAAAGTTAGTGACCAATATTTTGTGGAAATGACAATATTACTTCCGGCAAAAATTGGTATTGAAAGAGCCCATGAAATAGCATCTGAAATTGAAACAAAAATTAATGATTCAATAAAAAATGTGACTACAACAATACATTATGAGCCAGTAGAAGAAGAGTTAACATTAACAGAAAAAATTGAAAAATTGGTACTCAAAAATCCTGAGGTAAAAGGTGTCCACCAAATTACGGCGACAAAAACAAGGGAAGGCTACATGCTAACATTACATATTGAAGTTGACCCAAAAATGGAACTTTCAAAAGCCCATTCTATTTCAGAAAAAATTGAGGAAGATATTAAAGCATCCTTTCCAATGCTGCAGAAAACTATAGTTCACATAGAAGGGCATCCAAAAACTGAAGAAGGAGAAATTATAAATGATGAAAAATTAATCAATCAGATACTAAAAGTGCTCAATTCAAGCAAAAGGGTAAAAAAGATTTCGTCTGTAAGAGTTTACAAAAGTGATAAAAACCGTTACATAGACATTGTATGCTCTTTTCCAAAGGATTTAAAAATTGAGGATGTCCACAAAGAAATAAATTTTATTGAAGATGTACTTAAAACTACTATGGGCGATTACATCATCACAATCCACCCTGAACCATTATAAATTTCTTTGCATC
>JACIWG010000003.1 GCA_014361085.1 Nitrososphaeria archaeon | reverse complement strand
GGTCTAAATACTCCCATTCCACATAATTCTAGCCACCTCCCAATCTTATCAACGTATGCGACTGCCTCCATGGATGGTTCGGTATAAGGAAAATATGTTGGCCAAAACTTAACTTTTTTGAATCCAAGTTCTTTATAAAAAGAACTTAAAATTCCTATTAAATGTCTTAAAGTGACATTTTTACCTGTGACTATGCCTTCATATTGATGGAATTCAAATAAATGTCTACTATCTAAGTTTTCATTTCTAAAAACTTTGTCTATTGAAAAAACTTTAGCAGATGAAGGTTTATTCTCATATAGGTATTGCAATGTTACCGGTGTTGTATGCGTTCTCAATACCATTTTTTCAGCCTCTGTTATGGACCATTTATAGCCCCACCCTCTTGAGCCTGTATTTCCTCCATTTTCATGTATTTTTCTTATAGTTTCAACAATTGGATTTTTTCTAACACTTTTATCAATCATATCTTTTAAATAGAATGTATCTTGCATTTCTCTTGCAGGATGGTCTTGAGGTATAAAAAGGGCGTCAAAGTTCCAAAATGAAGATAGAACTATTTGGCCTTCTATCTCTTCAAATCCAAAGTTTAGAAATATTTCTCTAACTTGGTCTATAAAATCTTGTACTGGATGCTTTTTTCCTGGATATATTGCAGGAACTGTTCCCTCAATATCATAGGGTCTTAACTTGACATTTCTCCACATACCACTGATAATTAATTCAGGAGTCAACTTTTCAACAAAATTTGCTTTATAATATTCCTCAAGAAGTTTAAAGGCCTCCTTTTTAGCTTTAACTATAATTCGTTTTATTTCTTTAATTTTTACATAATTTGGTCTTTTTACTAATTCATCTAAAATTTTCCTTTCAAAGGAACTTAATTGGTTAGTTTCTATTTGTTTTTGAGAAAAAATTTTGTTGAGTAAAACTTCAGTGTCGAGCAATCTAGAATAAGGTAATGCCTCTACCAATATTTTTTCATTTTCTTTAGTTACTTTAACAAGTCCATTTTTTATTGCAAAGCCCATAGCCGCCGAAAACTCTTTTTCATTCATACCTATCTCCATCTTAACTGTTTCAATTTCTTCTTTCCCTCCCTTTTTGATCAAAAAATTATGTATCTTACGTTCTGGTAGCCCCTCTATCACACCCTTTTCCCCTAAAGTGTCTAATTCAATAAAACTACTGACCTCTTCTTTAACATCAACTAACTTCTTTTCCTTTAACCATTCTATCCCCCGTCTTACCTGATCTATTGAAAGCTTTGTTTGTTCAGCGATTTCATTTAATGTTATATAGTCCTCTCCCTTTAATACTTTTATAATTTCTACTTCAATGGGATGTAAAATTGCACTCATACCTATTACTTACTATGGATTTTTTCATAACGTTTTTAAATCTTTTTAGTCACACCTCTTTTGAAATGCACGAAAATAGTATGAAATCGTATAATGTTACTCCCTGGTCTGTTGAAGGGGAAGTGGACTATGATAAACTAGTGCGTCAATTTGGAACCAAATACATTGATGATAATATTTTAGAATATTTTAGAAAGTTTACTGGTGAAATAAATTTCTTTGTAAGAAGAAACTTCTTTTTTTGTCATCGCGATTTAGACTGGATTTTCAAAAAATATGAAGAGGGTGAAAAATTTTATCTCTACACGGGTAGAGGTCCCTCTGGTAAAGTTCATATAGGCCACCTTCTACCATGGTTCTTCACAAAATATTTACAAGATAAGTTTAGTGTTCCTCTACTTTTTCAAGTTACAGATGATGAGAAGTTCCTTTACAGAGATGAACTGTCTCTCTTGAATGTTGAATCCATGACTTATGATAATTTACTTGACATAGTTGCTGTAGGCTTTGATCATGAAAAAACGCAAATATTAATTGATACAAAAGGAATTAAAGAACTTTATAGGATTGCTATAAAAATTGCAAAATCCATTACTCTCTCAACTATTAAAGCTGTTTTTGGATTCACAGATTCAACAAATATTGGTATGATATTCTTTCCATCTATTCAAGCTGCTCCCTGTTTTCTTTATTCTGAAATGCTTGGAAAGCGTGTACCTTGTCTTATACCAGCTGCAATAGACCAGGACAATTTTTGGCGTATGACAAGGGATGTTGCAGAAAAATTGGGATACTACAAGCCTGCTCAAATTCATTCAAAATTTTTACCTGCATTAGGCAAAGAAGGCAAAATGTCTTCTTCCTTACCAGAAACAGCAATTTATACAACAGATTCACCTGAAGATGTTCGGCGGAAGGTAAAAAATGCTTTTACAGGAGGACAACCAACAGTGGAAGAACAGAGGAAAAGAGGAGGTAATCCCTACATATGTCCTGTATACTTTTATGAACAATACTTTTTTGAGAAGGATGATAAAAAGTTAGAGGAGATAAGACAAGACTGTTTAAGTGGAAAATTACTATGTGGTGAGCATAAAAATGGCTTAGCTACAAAGATCGTTGCTTTCCTAACAGATTTTCAATCTAAACGGGAAAAAGCTAAAAATGTTGTCGAAAAGTATCTTTTTGACCCTCAACGTAAAGTTTTCCTCTAGAATCGATTTCCTTATTTCTAATTCTTGTTGAAGAAATTCTTTCTCCATCCTCAGAATATATAATAGGTACCACAACCTTTGATAAGGCTTTTAACCCAATAGCTAACCTGATCTTATTACATTCTTCTGCCACCATTTCTGTTTCCTCGCTCACTACAATAGCGTCTGTTTGTGGATCAAGGGCTGGTCCAAATCTATCATTTAATTGAATAATCTTAAAGTATCTTGATTTATATCTTTTAATCTTTTTTATAATTAAGTTTAGATTTCTTTTTCTCTCACTAAAATTATGTTCGACGACCTTTCCCATTTCTTTAACCAAATAATCGGAAGAAACTCCTATAATAACTCTCCTGCCTATCGAAAATGCCATGTTTAACAAATTTAAATGTCCCAAATGTATAAAATCAAATGTTCCCCCCACTACAACTTGCTTAAAAATATTTTTCCTATTCATTCTCCAGTTTTAGTATTATATAATTTATATAAGGATTACCACTAATTATTTTTAAAGAGAAATTAATTATCTTAAGTGATAGGAAATTGGATCAGGTCATCGAATCTTATATCAAAGCTGGAAAAATTGCATCAATTGTTCTAAAAGAAGCTGCCGCTAAAATAAATCCTAGCATGAGTTTTGAAAATATATGTAAAACAATCGAACATAGGATAAAAGAATTAGGTGGCGACCCCGCTTTTCCCGTTAACATTTGTGTAAATGAAATTGCAGCACATGATACAGCAGAAATAAATGACGAAAGGATAATTAGAGATGGTGATGTTATAAAATTAGATATAGGTGTTCATGTAAACGGATATATTGCAGACACTGCGGTAACAATATCCTTCAACGAAAAATTCTCTGATATGTTACATGCCAATTTGGAGGTATTAAATGAAGTCTTACAAAAGATTACAGTTGGAAAAAGTTTAAATGAAATAGGAATAACAGTTTATTATACATCATTAAGTAGAGGCTATAAACCAATAAGTAATCTCTCAGGACATTCATTAGACTGTTACCAGATACACGCTGGTCAATCTGTTCCGAATGTTCCAATAAATGGTTCGCTTGGATATTTTACCGCAGGCAAATGTTATGCAATAGAGCCTTTTCTTACAGACAAAAATGCTGCAGCTTTTGTTAAAGAGGACACACGTGCTAATATCTTTAGCCTAATTAAAAGAAAAAAAATTAAGTGTGAAAAGGCTAATCTTTTATTAGAAGAAATTTGGAAGAGAAGGAAAACATTGCCATTCGCAGCTAGATGGTTTACTGATATATTTAGTGAACAAGAATTGCTTAGAGTACTTGATTCCCTTATTAAAAATAAGGTTGTGAGAAAATATTCTGTGTTAAGGGAAGCAAGTAATCATGTAGTTACACAATTTGAGCATACAGTTCTAGTACTAGAAAAAAATAAAATAATTACAACTTTATGATTATAAAATTTAATACTTTAATTCCTCCTTATATATTGCTGATATAATCATTTTAGTCCCGCATTTTTGACATACTTCACCCTCTTTATACACATAATCATTTATTTTAAATGGTCTCTTCATTTTCAGTTTGCATGATAAACATTCTTCTATAGTAACTACCTTAAACTGTTTTTGTCCCTTAAATAATCTATTAGCCAACTATTGTCCCACCCCTATCGAATTTCCAACGCCCACAACAATCACGCTATCCCCTTCACGTGTCCTATTTTCAAGAAGATAATCTATCCTATTAAGCACTTTTGGAATAGCTTCCACTATCTCCTTAGTCATGCAAGTGATTGCCTCAACAATTGATTCCTTAATAATTATTGCATACAATGGAATATTATTTCTTGAAGCTATTTCCTCAATTTTATACTTATCAACACCAATGCCGCCTATTGCAGCACCTGCCCCTTCAGCCACTTCCCCAGTAGCCTCCCCTTCTAACTTAAGTGCCGCGTCTATCATAATAATAGCAGCTGGTTTTAAGCCGTAATTGTTAATTAAATATTCTATTGCATTACCCGGCTGTCCAACATTTCCCGCTGGCCCTTCAGCTTTTATAACATAAAGAATTCGGTTTTTATAATTCACTTCACCGAATATGGTGTCCCTTGCTATCTGCTTTTTTTCATTATTTAATAGTAGTCTACCAGCTACCATTGGTCCTATGCCATCACCTATCGGTTGTGCATTTTTTATCGGTTCAATAGCAGACACTAAAGCTTCAACCTCTCTCAATAAATCTGGTAAAACCATTTGTAATTGCATCAGAAGATAAAGATTAGAAGTCTTTTTGCCAATAAGATAATAATGTCTTACAACCTTATAATATACATTTAATGCCGCTGAAATTTCTAATAAATTCTCAAGAATCGAGATTGTTAATGCATCTTTTTCAGGCAGCATACTTCGAACTTCACTGCGGATTCTCTCATCCCTTACACTTAAAATATGTTCTATCTTTTTAACCAAGCCTGTAGGATCAAGGTCGACGGGAGAAATAGTAAAATATTCTATCAAAGTATTAACATGTGAAACCGCATCACCATTATAACCATTTTTTTGAAGAAAATCAATGATTTCCCTTTTAGACCTATCATGAGCATCTTTTATCTTGTTTAGTGCCCCGGAAATTGACAATAAAATTCTCTGAACCTGTAATTGTTGTCCAAAAAATAAGTAAAAGAAAAAAATTGCATAAAAAATAAGCGACAAAATCTGCTGAATAGACGAATTATCAGTAGGAAATAACTGATATACACCAATTCCCATTTATTTTCTATCCCCCATTTTTATTATTCTATTATTTTGGCGCCGGCACCATTGCTTCGCGATGGCTTCCGCACATCACTAACGCAATGGCGTGATGCGGTTTGACTTCTGGGATCTGACGAGTCCAGGTCGAACCCGCATCACTATGGCCGGCTGAGCATAACGCCCAAAAAACTCCTAATTAAATTTTTGTTTTTTAAAAATTTATTTTCCTCCTTTTTAAGGGATAATAATACTGGGGGCTATCGTCCAGCAAGGCAGGACAACGGGCTCCAGAACCAAGATGGGTAAACTGATTCCAAGATGATGTAGTTTTGGAGCTGGGTGAAGAAACCCGTCTGTCGTGGGTTCAAGTCCCACTAGCCCCACCATCTAATATTAAAGACTTACAGAAAACACATTTTTATACATTTTCACTAAAAATGGAAAACTTTTACTTAATTTAAATTGTAAAGTTAGGTAAGCCCACTAATTTTTTACTAAAAATTATGGTGGACCGAGCGGGACTTGAACCCGCGACCTCTCGCGTGCGAGGCGAGCGTACATACCAGCCTGTACTATCGGCCCATGTTTTCCCGGTATACGGTTTCAGTTCTTCATCCCTATTTTTGGTCAGTTCGCCCGTCGATATAACCGTATACCTTTAAGACCACCATAATTTCCACTATAAAGGGTTTAACTTAAGGTTTTCTACTTTAACATATTCATTATCTTTAAATTAATGTTTATAGAAAAATATTTTTAGCAAGAATGTTCACTTGCATCGATTAGTAGGTTGATAAATAAATCGAATAGGACTAAAAGTTTTCTGTTTGTGTTACTAATAGTAGTTATTTTCTTTACTTTAGGTTTTTTCATAGGTCTATATGTAAAAAATGGGATTGTGCAAGAATTGCCTGAAGAAATAAGTTTGCAATTAAAAAGGTTCAAGTTTATGAATAGAAATATAGGAATAGAAGTATCTGATTATAAAATTATAGGTGCTACAAAAGGGGCCTACAATTCTAGCGGAATTGTTTTTGAAACCTTCGTAATCGGATTTGAAGATAGGCCTTCAGGTGCAAGTGCAGATCAAGACTATTTAGACCTAATAATTGAGATAAAAAGAGTTGCAGGAGAAAGAAGATGCACTTTTAGAATGGCTCAAATTGGGTTAGATACAATAGATGTATACTTAGATGGCAAATATTTGGGAAGTCTAAGACCTTTAATAGAAGTAGAACTTTCCTAATAAAATAATGATTCAAGGCATTTAAATGCCGAGGGCCGGACTTGAACCGGCGACAGCCCGGTCTTCAGCCGGGTGCTCTCCCAGGCTGAGCTACCTCGGCATCATGGCACAATTATAATGCTATTAAGCAGCCCATTAATAACTTTTATGCAAAAAATTTTCTTTAATCCAATGTCTATAATATTTAGTTAGAATAGCTACTATCGTAAAAACTCCTAAGTATATAATATAATTCAAGTTAATAGAAACTGAATTTTTGAGAAAAAATATTATTATCGTCGGTTAAAAAATTTTATAATATAACTTTAAATGGCTCTGTTTTAATTTTTAGTCTTGAGTTGCTGACTATATTTCATAGGCTTGCACAATTAGTGTCAACATCCGCTATTTCAAGAAATTTTTTGTCTTTAAGCATGATTTGAGTAACTCCCCCACCAACCATTTTTCCTTTCATTTAAAGCATATACTCGGTTAGCTACATTTGCGACAAAATTAATATCATGTGAAGTTAATATTATGCAGTTTCCCTTCGCTTTATATTCTAATATTATATTTTTGACTTGTTTAACTATTTTTGAATTTAAATTTGCAGTAGGTTCATCAAGTAACATTAGTGTAGGTTCATACGCGTATATTGAAGCGAATGTTACGAGCCGTTTTTGGCCCACACTTAGCTTAGGGGCTTTTGTAGAGAAAATTCTTTATATTAAATCTTTTAGCGACTTCTCCATCTGGAGAAGCCCTATTTTACTGGAACCTCCCCCCCAATTCGATCCAGAGCCTTATTCCAACTTTTGAACATCTGGACCACATTCGAGCAACCGCTCAAAGAAGGGATAGAAGATGAAGGAATATAAATTTTAACGGAGATTCATCTCCACAGGTAAAGTCGGGATCTTTCTCGCTGACTTTTGTAAATAGGTGCGACCGCCGGGATTTGAACCCGGGTCAGAAGCGTGGCAGGCTCCCGTCCTAGACCAGACTAGACTACGGTCGCACATGATACCTTTAGGGGTTAGTAAAATAAAAGATTTAAACTTATAACAATAAAAGAATTTAAATAAAAGTGGTAGATGGTTTGTAGTTAGAGGAAATGGGCCGGTAGTACAGGCTGGTAGTTATGCTCCCTTGGCATGGGAGAGGTCGTGGGTTCAAGTCCCACCCGGTCCACCATAATCTTATTCTCTATTTACTCAAACCAAATATTTCAATTGCCTTTTGTTCATATATTTCGAGATCCTTTTTTGAAAAAAGGACAAATATTACTTCTTCTAATTCATCCTCTTTTTCTAAAAATTCTTTAACTGTGCTTAATGCTACCATGCTCGCTTTCTCTATGGGATACCTGTAAGCTCCTGTACTGATTGAAGGGAAGGCAATACTTTTTAGTCTTCGACTTTTTGCAATTTTTAATGAATTCTTATATGCGTTAGATAAAAGTTCAGCCTCATTACTATTTCCACCTTTCCAAATGGGGCCCACAGTATGTATAACATATTTTGCTTTCAATTTTCCTCCCGAAGTTATAACTGCTTCTCCGGTTGGAAGTCCATTAGGATATAATGTAGCTCTTATTTGTTTGCATTCTTCAAGTATCTTACTTCCTCCTTTACGATGTATTGCTCCATCAACTCCACCTCCACCCATAAGAGTCGGATTAGCCGCATTAACTATGGCATCTACACTTTGTTCTGTTATATCCCCTTCTATAATTTTAATTTTACAATTATTTACTTCTATTTCCATGTATTTGGAAAATTATCTTCCAACTATATTTAATCTTTATGCTAAATAATGTTGTGGTGTTCTATTCTAGGAAAAGTGCTGGTTTTAGTGGTAAAGCGTTTTTAGCCTTATTTTTTGGATCATACTTGTCTTGCTCATCTGAGTAATATATTCTAATTTTCATGCCAGTTTCCTTTTCTAAATATTCTTTACTCTTATCGTATACTTGGTATTCGTCAAAATCTTCTATCTTTCTTACTTCATTAAGTAAGTTTTTTTCTAATGTAGTTGCCAGTTTAATTAATTGAGGTACACTCCCGATTAAGTTTTTTGGGATTTCTTCATAAATCTTTTTTACAGCCTCTTTTGTAGTTAATCCCTCTTCGATATAGGCTACATATTTTAAAAATGTCTTCGTCAGCTCCTGTGCTGCAACATATATGTATAGTGTTTTTGGCTCAGTTTTTGTCAGCTTCTTTATTTCTTTTACGTCCTCTAAAAGTTTCTCTATAAGTTTGTATTCAAAAAGAACTCTACTGTCTTCCTCACTAACCTTCAATGCTGGCCATTTTTCTAAAGAAATATATTCTTGTCTTCCAATAAGATGCCAAATTTCCTCGCATGTAAATGGAATAAATGGCGCCATCACCTTTATCCAGTATTCTAGAACTTCTTCGATTGTATCCTTTTCTGGTACAGAAACCTGTCTAAGATATCTTTTTATAACATTTGGTATGTCAAAGAATGCAATTTGGAAGGCAGTCTTTGTCTTCATTTGCTCCAAATTTTTTTCAACAAGCAGAATCATATTCTTAACTTCTGCAAGCAACAATTTTTCCGGAAAATCTTTTTCCCTATAACTTGAAATCTCTCTTATTTCGTTTACAAACTCGAATAAGGATGCAATTTTTTGCTCCATAAGCTTTGCTATATTCTCGTTCCAGTCAGGATCATCCATTCCCTCTGCACCATAAATTAATGCTGCTCTTACAACATCCGCTCCATATTTTCTTATTTCTTTTGAAATTGTAGTGAATATTCCCTTCGATTTTGACATTTTTTTACCTTCTATTGTAATCATTCCATTTACACTTATTCCTTTGGGCCACATTTCTTTTGGAAATATTGCCACATGATGAAAGATAAAAAATGTTAAATGGTTTGGAATTAACTCCTTAGCAGAGTTTCTTAAATCTACTGGATACCAATAAAGGAAGTCTTCTCGGACATTTTTTAAAATATTTACATCTATTCCCGTCTTTTTTGAAACTTCCTCTATTTTGCCTTCACCTAAAAACACGTAGTCAAAAAATTCTTTGGTCATTTGTTCAGACTCTATTTCTCCACTGTTCACATACTTGCTTACAATGTAATATGCCATATAAATTGTGGAATCACTTAGTGTTTCAACAATCCATTCCTTATCCCATGGAAGTGGGGTGCCCATTCCCGTTTTTCTTGTACAAGGCCAATTGTTAAGCCAATCAACTGTAGCATAAATCCAAGCTCTTGCCTCTTCTGGTAAGATCTTCATTGTTTTAACGTGCTGGCGAACTCTATCTTTCCATTCTGGGTTACTATAGTTTAAAAACCATTGATCCCTTAGTATCTTTACTATACATCTTGTTCCACATCTACATCTAACTATTTGAGGTAAATCATAAATTTTATCGCCTAAACCTTGCTGTATTAAAGTTTCTATCACTTTATTCTTAGCTTCCCTAACTGGCATCCCACTTAGGATTCCACAATTTTCCTTCATTACTCCCGTGTGAAATTCTTTGCTGTATATGATCTCTGTTGCTTTCTCAGCCTGCTTATCATTTTGATCTTTTATTCCCATTTGTTCCACTATCTCAATGGCAGGATATTCGCCGAAACCTTCAACTTTAATTATGGAAATTGGTTTTATTTTAGCAGCAATTTCCTTCAACTTTTCAGTTGAAGCCATTTGTAGATCTCTTAAAGCTAGCCAATCGTAGGGTGCATGTGCTGGTACGCTATACACTATTCCTGTTCCGTAAGCTGGGTCAATGAAGCTTGCAGGTAAAATTGGAATTTTATGTCCAGCTAAGGGTACAACACATTCTTTTCCTATCAATTCTTTTCCATAAAAGGTTTCAATTATTTTTACATTTCTCTCCTGCTCAATAAACTTGGTAAGGCTTTCCCGGCTTATTACAAGTTTTATATTATCAATTTTTGCTTTAACATATTCTCCTTCGGGAAGAATCCATACATTTGTTGCACCATATATGGTCTCGGGTCTAAAGGTGGCCGCTGCCAAAAAATATTCGTCCATTTTAAAGAAAACTAAATAAAATTCTTCAGGGGACACACCTTCCCCTTCAAGTCTATCATGATCGCCTGTAGGGCTTTGATCTGAAGGACACCATACAACAGGATGAGATCCTTTTACAACAAAATTTTTTTCCTTTAGTTTAAGATACTGCCACTCTATAAATTTACTGAATCCCTTGTTATAGCTTGTAGTAAAAAATTCTCTACGCCAATCTATTGAAAGCCCAAGTTTATAGAGTGCTTCCCTACTGACTCTAGTATAATATTCAGCCAAATTATAGGGTGATGTAAATTTTTCAAGCTCCTCTGGAGGTATCCCATCAATTTCCACGAAAGCTTTTATTACAGCCGGGTCTCCTTTTTTTAATCTAACTGATTGTCCAGCGACAGCTTCCCCAGTCCAGTGCCATGCAAAGGGGAATAGGACATTATTTCCCTTCATCCTTCTATATCTTGCATAAGCATCTAACCTAGTATAGGTAAAGGCATGACCAATATGTAGTGGTCCATTCATATAGGGAAATGGTGCATTCACAAAAAGTTTTTCTCTAGAAACATCTCTATCTGCCTCAAATACTCTATCTTTTTTCCAAGCCTCAATCCATTTTTCCTCATATTCTAACATTAATTTTTCACCATCTTCTCCTTTAAGTAATCTAACACTTTCTCTTTAATCATATTTAAATTATCCATGTTCCCCCCTCCCCCTCTACCAAATCTTTTATCCCCTCCAGCGGCTCCACCAAGTTGATTTGCTATAAAATTTGCAATATCCCTTGCTGAAACATTTTTCTCTTGGACTTGAGTACCTGAAAAAACTATAACTTGTACAACGTTGTTTACTGGAATTAATGCGCAATAAAGTAGGTCTTGCATTTTCTCTATAGCAGCACTCCCAATATCAATATGCGTACTCTCTTCCAATTCATTATCTATAACATAATATACTCTAATTCCCATAAAATGTTCAGCTTTATCTCTAATATAAGGAAGTGAGTACTCAGATAACCTCTTAGAATATCTCCTTATCCTTCTCCTTACTTCGTCATTTTCTTTTACAATTTTCTCAATAGCTTCTGTTAAACCTTCAGATGGTACATTAATTTGTTTTGAAATATTCTTTATAATTTCGAAGGTCTCTTGCACTCTTTTAAGTGCTGCTTTTCCCGCTGTAAAAACTATTCTCTCGATACCATCTTGTATATGTTCAACTTTAATCACTTTAATTAACCCAATTTCGCCGGTGCTTAAAACATGTGTTCCACCACAAGCTTCTACATCATGTTCTCCTATCTTTACTATCCTTATCTCCTTCCCTGGTACAACTCCACCTTGGTAAAGTCTATATCCATATTTCCTTTCAGCCTCTAATCTAGGTAAATTAAATATCTCAACCCTAATGTTCTTTCTTACTACCTCGTTTGCTATATCCTCTATTCTACTAACTTCTTCATCTGTGATGTTTGTATAGTGTGTAATGTCTAAGTGTGCCTCGTTAATGTTCTTTTGTGCTCCTGCCTGCCAAACATGCTCTCCTAAAACTTTTCGAGCAGCCCCATTAATTATATGTGTTGCTGTATGATGTATTGATAACTGTTCTCTTCTTTCTTTATCAACGTAGCCTATGATCTCGGTATTAATTGGCGGCAAGTTATCGACTTCATGTACAATTATTCCACCAACCTTCTTTACATATTTAACAATTGTTTCACCATTTTCCCAAACAATTTTTCCAATATCTGATAACTGTCCACCACTTTCTGCATAAAATGCCGTCCTATCCAAAACTATTTTATTATTATATGTAAATATTACCTTTGCATTAAACTGTAAAAGTTTTGGATTTTCATAAAATATTTTTTCTGTTGGAGGAATATTTTCTTCTATTAGCATTTTTTCAAGTTCATCTTTGTCCTCGGTTTCCTTTACCTTTTTTGTATGCATTTTTACAATTGAAGCAAAAAAGTCCTGTGGAATCTCAGTCTTTAATCCCAATCTAATTGCTTGTTCTTTAAGCTGAGAAGGATGTATTCCATGTGATTCGTATGCCTCAATGATTATCTCCTTTGGAACTTCACCTTTCCCCTCTTTTTTTAAATGATTCAATTTTTTTATGATAAAATCCATTTCCCTTTCTAAAGTTCTTCTATATTTTCCAATTTCAACTTCTGCAAGCTTTAATATTTCATTTTTATTTATCTCCAAATTTCTAAAATATCTTCCCCAGTAACCTATCTGATATTCTAATAGTTCAGAAAGCTGGTTTTCACGCCCAAATTCGCACAATATTCTATAAATTCTTCTTAAAAGCATTCTAGCTAAATATCCTGTTCTTACATTTGACGGGACAACGCCTTCAGCCAATAAAAATATTAATGCTTTTGTGTGGTCCAAGAGTGTACAAACTTTTTCAAAGGGCTCTATGATTCTAAGATATTCTTCAACAGCGATTCCTATTCTTTTTGCAATAAGTTTTCTGGTCTCATAAGATAATGTAGGCCTTTCTACATTTAATGCTCCAGAAAGTTTTCCTGTTTCTACTAAGATTCTATTTTCACATTCAACTCCCATCATGTCCATAAATTTTGATAAGAGTGGCCCAAATATAGCATGGAAAGCTGTTGGCGTTCCCAAACTTAGCCATGCCCACCTTTCTAACCCATATCCTGTGTCAACTGTTTTGACAACAGTTGGCACCCATCTTCCATTTTCCATTTTGTAACACATGAAAACTAGAGTTGAAATTTCAAGTCCATCGACGATTGCTTCAACAGCCGGCCCAGCATTTCCTCCACCAGACCATAGATGTTCCTTATAAGAAATCTTCTCACTTTCGACACCAAAGACTTTCGTAATAAGCTCATGATGATATTCTACTGTCCGGTCTTTCCAATATATTTCATTTCCTGGATAATTAAATGCATGCGCCCCTCCCATTTCAAATATTGTGAGATGTCTTCCAGAAGTTATACCAACATTATCTATGTCTTCAAATCTTAGACAGGGCTGGCTTACAACTAGAGGATTCGCTGGTGGTGGGATCTCCCCATTTGTCACGTAAGGCTGAAAGTCCACTATACTTGCAATGGTAACTAAAAGGTCATCCCTCCATCTACAGACGACAGGATATGGTTCAATTATTGCATGTCCATGTTTGTTAAAAAAGTTGAGGAAAGTCTCCCTAACACCGTTTAAGTCAAGATGAATAGTGGTCGGCGATTTTTCTATAAATGTGTTTTCTGCGCAGGGGCTTTCTCCACATACATCAGTAATTTTTTGCGACCAGAAAAATGCGCCACAAACTTTACACTTTTGTCTAATAAACCCATTTTTCTTAAAGTATTCAAGCTCAAACTCTTTAGGGTCAACGGACATTATGATGATACCCACATAAACATACTAATATAGTCTTTTCTCTTTTTAAAAAGGAAAATCTTTTAAATACTGGTCTAATAAGCAGTTATGCAGAGCTGATAAAAATGGAATACGTATATGCTGCATTAATATTACATAAGTTAGGTAAGGAAATAAATGAAGAGAATATTGCCAAAGTAATTTCGGCCGCTGGCGTTGAACCTAATCAAGCAAAAATAAAAGCCCTCGTTGCAGCATTAAGTGAAGTTAACATAGATGAGGCGCTAAAATCTGTAACCTCGCTTCCAATAACAACCACTACAGTCCAGCCCACATCACAACCTGTTGAAGAAAAGAAGGAAAAGGTAGAGGAAGAGAAGAAAAAGGAAGCAGCCCAAGAGGAAGCTGTTGAAGGGTTAGCAGCGCTCTTCGGCTAAATCAATTATATCCTTTTTCTTTCAATTTTCCGTAAATCTGTTTTCCTATAAGTTCATATTTTTGCAACAATGTTGCCACATTTTCTCTTGTTATGTATTCTACATTTAATGATAGTCCCCACGCTTGCTGATATGCTTTATTTAATAACTCAATAATTGTGTCTCTTGTAAAATAGTTTGAATTTATTGCGAGATTTTTTGCCTCTAAATATGCTGATTGTATATCATTTCTAATTTTTTCGAGGTCTAACATGAGATCTTGTTCTCCTATTGTAATACCGTCCATGAATGCAAATGAAACAGTTAAACCTGCCTTTATTGGCTTTATGTTAAGCTTACTTAATAGGCCAGCTAATTTAGGTGAAATAATATCCCCCTTTTTTGCTACTACAGTATCCTTAGCAACCCATATACTTCCACTATCTATTTTTGTTGGCACACCTATCTCTTTAAATTCGCTAAGAATGGGTCCCGGCTGTAATCCAGTATTTCCCGCTGGTATAATTATATCGTCGGTGGCTATATCTCCTGCCTTTGCTGGTAATGAAACTTTATTCTTAGATAATGTAAGTGAAAGTTTAAAGGGATTCTGGTTTGTGAAAATCAGTAGTGTTTGTCCTTTAAGTTTCTCTTCTAACTGTAGATCATAACCAAATTTTGTATTAGATAGTGCCCTTAACGCTATCTTATTTTTTACAACCATAAATTTTGCATTATCCTTTAACATCTTCCTTAGCATCATTAACTGTACTGAACGAACTTTTTCTAATTTTGAAATGCACAAGTAATTGTATTTTTGTGAGAGCTCCTGTATCTGAGAAAACATTTTCTCCTTCTTTGGAAGATAGGTTGTTCTTTCACTCATTCCTTAACACCTACCACCATTTCAACCGGTTTTGACATACTTAGTTTCAAATAAATCTTCCTAACATTCTTTTCTCCCTCTGGCAATTTTCTTTCTATAGCATTGTATACTGCGAGTGCATTTTCTGCAATCTGTTCATCTGTAAGTGATTCGTCTCCAACTTTTGCTGCCACAGAAAGTTGTCCACGTGTTCTAATCCTAACAGAATTTCTACATCTTTTAACCGTTTCTTCTAAGGGGCTTGTGGGGGGTACAGGAATAGGCATTTTACCACTCGGTCCCAAAAATTGGCCTAAAATCTTTCCCACCTTCGCCATGAGTGTTGGATCTGCTAGAAAGAAATCATACTCTTTAGCTAACTTTTTAGCCTCTTTTTTACTGCCTTGAAGTTTATCTAATTGTTCAGGTTCTAAAACTAGGTCTACTCCTGCGTTTTTTGCTCTTAGTGCAAGTTCACCAGTGCCTATAAAGCAAATTTTTTTAGATGTGCCAGAAAAGAATGGTAATTGAACAATTTCATTAATTACAACATTCTGTTTTTTAAAATCTATATTTTTTAATGCAATTATAAGCTCATAAGATTGTTTAAAGTTTCTTTTAACAGCATTATTCTTTACAGTCTTTACCAAGGAAATTAATTGATTTTTTGTTATCAAGTTTATTCACGACAACCTTCATCCAAAAGTTTCCTGTTTTTAAAATTTTACTTTTTGCACCCATTCATCAATCTTCTTGTCATATAATCCATCCTTAATTTCCTTAAGGACTTGTTTTGGTAGCTTATCATCAACTTTTATACCCATACTTACACAGGAGCCTAAAACTTCGCACGCTGCAGCCTTTAATGAAGTAGAATATGATTTTTGCATACATATATTAGCAATTTTTAGCAATTGTTCGAATGTAATGTTTCCAACAAAATCTTTACCGGGTGTGCCTGAACCCTTTTCTATTCGTGCCTCTTTTGCAAGTAATGCTGCAGTAGTAGGTATTCCAACTTTTATACTATATGCTTTACTATCAACATCAACTTCCACCGTTACTGGCACACGCATTCCAGAATACTCTTTTGTCATCTCGTTTATCTCCTTAACAATTGCTACAACATTTACCCCTAGTGGCCCTAGTGCAGGTCCAAGTGGTGGTCCGGCTGTAGCCTCTCCTCCAGTTACTAATACATTTACAGTTTTCTTTTCACCCAACATTACTCACCCTTTTTTACTTGGTTTTAAATAGCTTGCGTCCACAGTTAATGTAAGCGGATAAGGTGCATCCAAAAGCATGACGGTAACCTCCATCTTTGTTAAATCAATTTTTGTTATCTTTGCTTTCATACCCTTAAATGGGCCCATTACAATATCAACTACTTCTCCTATTGTGAACTCTGCTATTGCCGGCTTTTTTATTAGAAGCTTGTCAAAATCCCCGAGCTTTAGCAAACCTGGTACAAGTTCTTTAACATGTTTTACTCCAGCTATTGCCTCCCTTACATCTTGACCATTTTTGGCCTCAATAACTAGATAACCCTTCTGTGAAGGAACGTGTAGTATACTGTATATCTCCTTTTTATTAAAAATTGCATTTTTGTAAATAAATTCTGCCACATTTTCTTCTTGGCCACCTGTCGTTCGAACTACAAAAAATTGGCTTTCCATAATTTTTACCTCCTTCCAAGAGTTAAAAAGCTTGCTATAACCTTTATTATAAACCCTATACCTCCAACTACCCCCACTCCTATAAGCACTAATTTAAGATAAAGTTTAAATTCTTCAAAACTTGTTTTTCTAGTCAAACGTAATGTGTTTATCATGGAATTTAAAAGTGCCTTAATCTTCATTAATTATCACACATAACCCCCTACTTCTGCATCCTATTAAATCTTAAAGCTCCATAAACGTAATTCCCTAAATTCGTTATTATATTTTTAAAAATTCTATTGAATATTTTTCAAAGAATGAAATAAGTTCTGTAAACCTTTTTGATGTTAAACCCTTTTTATCAACTAGCGCTCTTGGTTTTTCTAATAGACTTTTTTTAAATAGTGTAAGCAATAATTTCTCATCAATTCCATCATAGAGCGCATATTTGGGAACCATATGGCCTATCACGACATCCTCCTTTTGCAGATAATGTGAAAAAGCTGGTGCATAATGTCCTCCTCCAAACCCTACAAATGCATCTTTCTTCCTAACATTTTTAGTTAATGTGTTATAGAGTGCATCGGCAACTTTTTCTCCAAGTTGCCTGCTTGTCCAATACTGTATATTACTTCCAATTTCTACAAAGAAAAGTGGAATATCAATTTCAGTTGGTCCATGGTGTGTAACTTCTAAGGAAGCTTTCACTTGCAAACTACTTTCTTTTCTTAAAACTTCAACTAAGTTTAAAAAATATTCAGACAAGTACCACGGATTAGTATATGAAACATGCTTTGATTTTCCACCATATTCTGAACTATTTAGTAGGTTTCCGGTTGGATGAACTGTTAATGAACTTACTCCTTCACTACTCATATGCTTAGATAAAATTATAAGGAGGTCAGCATCATAATGGATACTTAATCTATCCAAGAATATGCCTTCTTCATCTATGTAAATAAGTTTGAAGCTTCCTTTTTCAAAAAATTTAAACTTTGAAATTTTTTCCTTCTCCACTAATTGAAATCTTTCAATAACATTTTCTGCAATGTTCATGCTAGCAGGATCATTATATGAAGCAATGAATGTTATTTTCAAATCTTAATTTCACTTTCTTCTAAAAGAAGAAGACATAATAGACCCTTTTGTGCATGTAATCTATTTTCTGCCTGATCAAATACAACTGAATTAGTGCTGTCTATTATTTCGTCTGTAACTTCCTGATTTCTGTGTGCTGGCAGACAGTGCATGAATATAAAATCACTTTTTGCTTTCTCAACCAATTTACTATTTACCTGATATTTTGGCAAAAAAATTCTGAGCCTTTTCTCCTTATCACTTTCTTGTCCCATCGAAACAAAGGTATCAGTATAAATTACATCAACATCTTTTACAGCCTCTTGAGGGTCATCATAAAAGGTTATGTGGCTTCCGCTGCTTTCAACAGCTTTTAAAGCAAAATTTATTGCAACGTTTGATGGCATATATTCTTTTGGGCACGCCAAATTTATATCGATTCCAACTTGTGTACATCCTATAATCAATGTATTACAAACATTATTTCCATCGCCAATGTATGCAAGTTTTATTCCATTAAGTTTGCCTTTTTTCTCTCTAATTGTAAGAAGGTCAGCTAATATTTGGCATGGATGATACATGTCTGATAAGCTATTTATGACGGGAACTGAAGAGGCCCTAGAGAGTCTAACTACATCTTCATGTGAAAAAACTCTTGCTGCTATCACGTCACAGTATCTTGAAATTACTTTTGCTGTGTCCTCTATTGTTTCTCCCCGTCCTAACTGTAGTTCAGTCGATGTAACATCTATACAATGTCCTCCTAACTCATGCATTGCTTCATTAAAACTTATCCTAGTCCTTGTGCTTGGTTTCATGAAAATTGAAACTAATGTTTTATCTTTCAAAAGTTTTGGATAAATTCCATCTTTTCTTTTTTCTTTCAGCTTAGCTGAAACGTCTAATATCTTTAATATTTCATTTCGATCTAGTTCCATTAAAGATAGAATGGATTTACCCTTAATCATCTAAATTCATGAACTCTTAGAAATATTGTTTTAAAAAGATTTATTCCCTTAAAAGTATGTTATCGACAAGTTTTTCGGGAACAAATTCTTCTAGGTCATCATAATTTTGGCCTGTACCTATAAATAAAATTGGTCTTTTAGTTACATAGGCTATCGAAATTGCACTCCCCCCCTTTACATCAGCATCCACTTTAGTTAATATTACGCCATCAAAATTTGTGTACTTTAAAAATTCCCTACTCTGGGAAACTGCATCATTTCCAGCTAATGCATCGCCGACAAAAATTTTTAGGTCAGGTGATACAACTCTAACAATCTTTAAAATTTCTTCCATTAAATTTTTATCTGTTTGTATTCTACCGGCAGAATCAATTAATACAACATCTAATTTATGTATCTTCGCGTAAGTCACTCCATCCCTAGATACAGCCGCTGGATCCGCTCCATATCTTTGCTCTATTGTTTTAAGCCCTAATTTCATTGCATGCTGTTTTAACTGTTCTATTGAACCTGCTCTATGTGTATCCCCGCATACAAGAACAACAGTAAACCCCTTTTTCTTTAATAAGTATGCAAGCTTTGCTAAGGTAGTTGTTTTGCCAGTTCCATTTATCCCTAAAAATAATATTACAAAAGGTAATCCTTTTTCTTTTTTCTCATTTATTCTTTTTATAATATCGATCTTTGGCGCCTCATAAAATATTTCAAGGAGTGTTTTTCTAAGGTTTTCTTGAACCAACTCCTTTATTTTATATGTTGATGCCTTTTTACCTATCAGTGAATTTTTAAGCCTTTTACCAATTTCCTCAGCAACCTCATATGCTACATCACATTCTATTAATGAAAGCATAAGTTCATTAAGAACTTTATCTACTTCTTTTTCCGTAATCTCTTTTTTTGATAAATTTAAAATTACTGAAGAAAAAACGCTTTTTAGCTTTTCAAACAATTTCTAACCACTTGACTGCCTTTTTCTAATGTTTTCTTCAACTTCTTCTCTTAATTTTTGTATAGCTAGAGCTGTCTGTTGCTTTTGTTGGTTTATATCATTTAAAATTCGCTTAATTTCTTCTTTCCGTTCTTGGAGAAATGTTAGTGCATCATTAAATTTCTTTTCTATAACCACATTTGCTCCAACATTTACTAGTACTCTCTCCCTTGAATTTATGCGTCCATATACGTACATTCCACCGCCTACATAAACTAAGGTTTCAAACTCACTCTTTTTAGACAATTCGTTAACTGTTTCCTCCGCATTTTCTATATCATTAAAACTTGTAATCAGCAAATTTTCTCTTGCAAGCAAATCTTGTAAATAATCTTCTAGATACTTTAATTGAACAACTTTAGTCTGCAATTCTTGCTCAATTTCCTTTTCTGTCATTTTGGCTGCACAAATTTGGTCTAGATTAATTGGGTTAAAAGTATTTTGTGCTAGATCAGCTATAATTTTACCTGAAAATCATTGAAAGGGTCATAAGTTCTGTTCCATTAGTTAAGTTTCCTACAACAATTCCCTTAGAATTACCTAATATACCAGATGAAACAAAGGGTACTCCGTCGTTTACTGTACAATGTGTTACTTCCGTCTTTAAAATTGATTTAATTTTCTCTACCTCCTTATCTGAAGTAAGTGGATGTACCAGCGCTCCAACATTAGTTGCAAAAATCAAAGAACCTACAGTACTATATCCTGCTATATTCATTCTCTCAACAGGTACATCAAGAACGTCTTGAATTACCTTCACCTGGGTGGATGAAAAAATATTTGATACAATTGCTCCTTTGTCGTTTACTGAAATCAGATTTCCCACGGCTGTATAGTTTGAAGGAAAGCGTTCTACAGTTAACCCTGTCTCATTCTTTAAACTTTTTAATTCATCATCTTCAATATACTTTGAAACTAGGATACCATTACTATTCATTGCAATTAGTGGGCCTAATAGTCTTAATCCAGAGACGGAGGTACGTATATATGGTACCCCCAGAAAAGTTGATAATTTTTCTGCTTTCGTAACTGCAATATTTTTTGGAACTAAAACAAATTTTTCATTACATTTTAAAAATATTCCTATGTTACATGACCTAAATAATGTAAACGTGTTTATTTCCATACTTTCCCCCAACTATTATATTTCAATTTTGACACCTGTAACCTTTTCTATCAATCTTACTATATCCTCCAACTGGTTTTCCTTATATTCCTTTTTGGGCGACTGCAAAGTTATAATTAACGGTCTCTTATTTTCAGAAATATGCTTATTTATTAGGTCATCCAACCACAAAGACACACTTTTCTCAATTACAATAAGAGCTGAATCCTCCTTTTTTAAAAGTTCATTAAAAATTGTCCTTGCCTCTTCCCTACTTCTCGGTATAAAAGTCTTTTCAGCACCTGCTACACTAAAAAATTCGGTTACCATTTCATCTCCAATAACATATACTTTACCTATCTCTGATCCCCCTCTTTTTCAAAAATTTTTTCATTAAGCAATTTTTTTATTAGGTCCTCATCTTTTGCAATCATTTCTCTAAATGAACAGTCTACTCTCAGTTTTCCTTCAAGCGCCTCTATAATCGCTTCTCCATTAATACTTTTATCCTCTTTAAAACTTAACTGTATCTTTAACCCGTCTTCCTTTAATTTTTTCCTTAAACTATCTTTGTCAATTAATTTTTTTGATTTTTCATTAACTCTAATAACACATTTTTCTATATTAAGTGTTTTTAGAGTCCTATAAATATGCCAAAAAAGAACTTCCTTCGCCATTTCCAAATACTGTTTCTCATAAACTTTTTCTAAAAATTTATCTACAATATACTTGAATGCTTCCTCCTTATCTTTAAGCAATTCCCATTTAGCGTTCAACTCAGCTTCAGATATCTTTTTCTGAAGTATTAATCCGGCTTTTCTTTTCGCCTCCTCCACAATCTTATTAACCTCTTCTCTCGCCCTCCTATCTGCTTCATCTCTATATTTCTGTAAGATTTTTTCATAATCCTCTTTAGCTTTATCTATAATCATCTTTTTTTGCCTCTCATATTCTCCTTCTATTGTTTCTAAAAGTGAATCAAGATTTATAACCTTATTCATTCCTTCCACCTTTCCAAGAGTATTTTTAAAATTTCACTTATAGCCTCCTCTTCACAATTTTTCACATTTTCTCTTAATTTTTTCCTTTTCTCTTCTGCTTCTGACATTATCCTTTTATATTCTATTTCACTTTTTCTTTCAGCCTCCAATATTATTTTTCTTGCTTCATCTTTTCCCTCTTCTGTCCTTTTATTAATAATTTCTTCATAAATTCTTTTCCCTTCAACTTCAGCCTTTCTTCTTATTTCTTCTGCCTCCCTTAATACCTCTTCTATTTCACTCTTTTTCTTATTTTCTATTTCGATAATTGATTCAAAAACTTTTTTTTCCATTCTATATTACCTCAGAAGGTGCATATATTCTTTCACAATATTTGCATCTTAGAAGCGGAGGATCCTTTGATGGCAAATAAAATTTTGTTTCTATTGGTTCACTGGCATTAGTTATGCAGTTGGGATTCGGGCACTTAAATAAACCTATAATTTCATCCGGTAATTCTAATGGCCTTTTTTCAACAACCTCATATTCTCTGATAATATTAACAGTGGCATGAGGTGTAATTAGTGAAATTTTATTCGTAATTTCAGGAGACAAGTATGTGTCTTCAATTTTAACAATATCTTTCCTACCATACTTTTTACTAGGAACATTCATAGCAATAGTTATCGTTTTCCCTTCGGAACCGCTAACACCTAATATAGAAAGTACTTGAAGTGCTTTCCCAGCCACTATATGATCTATCACAGTCCCATTCTTTATTTTCTGTACCAACAACTCCTTTTCTGGCATCGCACTCAATCACTCATATCAACCTACACATATATTTTTATTTTAAATGTTTACAAACTTAGAGGGTTTGTCAGCAGTTTCTGAATAGATAGGTATTTATACCAGTTTCTCTCTATTTTGTCTATGATGTCTACTTTCGAGAAATATCTGAAGCCTAAGGAAGTATGTGAAATACTGAGGATAGACCGTAGAACTCTTTGGAAGTGGGTTAAGGAGGGCAAAATAAAGGCTGTTAGGCTTCCAAGTGGCAGGTATAGGTTTCCTGAAAGCGAGATTAGGCGGATACTGGAGGTTGGAAAATGGCGGCTGTAAAGTGCATTCAAATACCTATTGTTCCCCTTGTAGGAAGGAAGGAAAGAACACTAAGCGAACTGCTTAAAGCCTACAGTGATATCGTTCAGCAAAGCATAGATTATACTATAGAAATGGGGATAACGTCGAGGAAGAGGCTTCATGAAGCTTTATATGAAAAGTTGCGGGCAAAATATCCGAACTTAGCTTCACACTACATTTATACATCCTTCACAATGGCTTTGGGTATATGTAAAAGCTTCAAGAAACGTAAAAAACTGGGTTTGACGAAAAGGGACAAACCCGAAGTTTCAAACTTAAACTCACTCATGCTCGATGATTACCACTTATTCAAGATTGAAGGCAAGGTTTTAAGGCTCAATATCGGCAACGGGCATTTATATTTACCGTTGAAGCCTACAAGATTTCAAGAGCGGTTCCTGGAAGAAATTAGGCAAGGGGCTATGCTCGTCAAAAGAGGGGATAGGTGGTTCTTAAATGCCACGATAAAGCGTGATGTTCAGCCTTATGAGCCTATTGGCATTATTGCATACGACATAAACGAGAAGAGCGTAGATGCCTTATTAGTAAAGGAGGAGAAAACCGAATGGATACATATAGACATAAGCGAGGCCAAGCACATACAGAAGAGGTATCAAGAAATTAGAGAGAGGAAACGCAGATATATCAAAGGCAAAGCTAGAAGGAAGGCAAACAACATCCTCCACGTTGCCACCAAGTTTCTGGTCGAGAAAGCACTTGAGGAGAAGGTTGTGATTGTAACGGAGGACATCAAAGGCATCAATAAGGGCATTAACAGGAAGGGAAAAGGCGTAAGGCGAAGGTTGAATTTATGGTCCCATGGAAAGATCAGTTTTCAAATGAATTACAAGGCGGATTGGCTTGGAGTTCCAAGGCTTAAAGATGTAGACGCTAAAAACAATTCCAAGACCTGCCCGGTATGTGGGGATGCTCGAGCCCGAAAAGGGTGGGTCTTCAAATGTAAAAAGTGCGGTTATGAAACCTCAAGCCACCAAATAGCGTGTATAAACATCCTTAAGAAGGCCCTACCTCAGATGAGCCGAGTAGGTATACCGTTCTCGGCGAAAGCCCTAGTAGGCTTATCCCCAAAGTGGCTCGTAGCCACCGTGAAGGGGACAAAGCCTGTGAGGGAAGGCCTCCATAGACAAAAAACTATAAACATCTATGGAGGTTAGAACGGTGATTGATGATGGGTAACCCATTTAAAAATAGGGATGTGGTTTCAATAAAGGATTTTTCTAAAGACGATCTCCTATATCTTTTTGGTGTAGCCGATAGAATAGAAAATTTGTCTGAAAAAGAACGTGGACATCTTCTTGAAGGAAAAATTTTAGGTTATCTTTTTTTCGAACCAAGCACTAGAACTAGATTAAGCTTTGAAGCTGCAATGTTATGGCTTGGTGGTAAATGTTTAGGTTTCGCGGAACCTCGAACTTCCTCAGTTGAAAAAGGCGAAAATTTGGCTGATACAATAAGAACTGTAGAAAATTATGTTGATGTAGTTGTTATACGCCATTATAAAGATGGTGCCGCTAAGTTTGCGGCTGAAGTTTCAAACAAGCCAATAATAAATGGAGGAAGTGGTACCGAGGAACATCCTACACAAGCGATGACAGATCTTTATACAATAATCAAGGAAAAGGGTGTAATTGATGGTTTAAAGATAGGCATTTTGGGCGATTTAAAGTATGGGCGAACAGTATACTCACTTTTGTACGCTTTATCATTGTTCAATGTAAAAATAAAACTTATTTCACACCCAATGTTGAGAGTAAGGAGAGAAATTTTCTTTGACCTAGAAAAGAAAATAGCTCTCTCTGAGCATGATAATGTTGAAGAAGTTTTGCCAGAACTTGATGTACTTTATGTAACAAGAGTTCAAAAAGAACGTTTTCCAGACCTTGCAGAATACGAAAAAGTAAGAAGCTCTTATGTAGTGAACTTAAAAATTCTACAAAAAGCAAAAGAAGACCTAATAATATTACATCCATTACCTCGAGTAGACGAAATCTCTTATGAAGTAGATAGTTCACGGTATGCGAGATACTTTAAACAAACATTATATGGAAAAAAGTTACGAGCAGCCCTTCTATCATCTATCTTAGACGCAAAAGTGTAAGAGCATAGGAATAGATAATTTTAAAACCAAACAGAAAATGATAAATATTTCTATTAACGTATTCACAAATAATGTGATGACACTAATCTGCACAGAGGGTAGGACACGCCCTATGAAGAAATGCATCTCACCTGAATCAAATATAAAAATGGATAGAAAACAGTATACTATTCAAGTACAACTGTGACCTTATCTCTAACCACTGAAACTTCTTTTATACTAACTTTCCTGTTCACCCTAACATTACACATTATCCTTCTATCTTTTATTGCATAATTAATAAACTTCAACATATATTCCAACCCCTCTAATCGGCCAAAGCAAGAAATCTTAAACTCGAATTCATCATCTTTAAAAAAGTCTCTAAGTCTCTAACACCAAAGGAATGTTCTCTAAACGTATGTTCTCCTTTCTAACACCATCTATGGAAAGTTTAAAAAAACTTCACCTAAAATTTGGTCATTAAGCATTTTCTCTTTAGCCTCTTTAACATCATATAAATGTTGTATCTTAAAATTCCTTAACTTCAGATACCCCGAATTCTATTACCGAAACCGGCGTCCAGAAAGCCCCTAACTTCAGTTAGGGGGATGAGTGGGTGAAAGATTTAAAGGCTTTCGGTAAATATTCTGCATTGGATGTGGTCCGGATGTCCGAATGTTGGAATAAGGCTCTGGACCGAATTGGGGGGAGGAGGTTCCAGTAAAATATAGGGTTTCTCCAGATGGAGAAGTTGCTAACGGGCTGGTGGCACAGCCCTTTGCAGATAGCCATGGAGCCGTGAAGGGAGTGAACGCTGAAACATATGTATCCCCGAGTGCTGAAGTGGCTGTGTGCAAGAATCTCCCGGCTTCAGCCATGGAGAGTATCAATTTTAACCTATTTATTTTTAATCATTCCTTTTATAACAACTCTATCTCTAATTATATGTCCCCATAGAAGAAAACTTTAAATCACAATAACTAAAACTCAATAAACGAGGCGCAGGGGTTGCCAAGCCAGGTCAAAGGCGCAGGGCTTAGAACCCTGTCCCGTAGGGGTTCGTGGGTTCAAATCCCACCCCCTGCATTATAAATTTATTGTAGTGCATGTTTGCTGTATTGTCAAGTATTGGTTTACTGTTATGGTATTATAGCAGCAATTTTTATTTTTAATAAAATTTTGAAAGTTAAATTGAATTTGTGTTGGCATTATGTCAAATATTTGTTTGTAATGTTGTTGTTTGATTTGCAGATTGTTGGGATACCATATTTTTTGTTATCAAAAAGTTTGTTTTTTGTAGATAAAATTTATTTATGAAATTTTAGGCGCTTTTTCAGCGATTCGTCCATGATGTATCAGATCCTCTCTTACCGAAGATATTGTTCTACTAGCATAATAGTAGAGGTGGGTATTTATCTTGCTTATTAAGCAGGATGAGATTACGATTCAAGGGTTTAAGGATTTATTTTTTAAAATTATTATGCTTAAGGAGAAGGCTGGTTTAAGGGCAATTTTAAATAATCCTCCAGATCTTTTTGAACGTGCAAAACTGTATGGTATAGGATTCAAAAACGGTTCTTGGGGGTGGGCTTCAAATATATGGCATAGGTCAGCAAATGGAACCGTTGTTGTGGAAGATGATAATGAACTTTTGCCTGAATACAAGTTTTTGATGATGAGAGTCTTAGAGCATATTCTAGCGCAGGGTCCTTTGATACAAGTTGATTGCTATTTAGGTTCTAATGTTTCTCCAGTAAGAATGCATGCACGATTGTACTGTGACCCACAATTCCCTGATATCGCATTCCGATGGTCTAAAATTAATTTTCCAGCTCCATCAGATGAAGAACCGGATGTAATGTTGTTTGAAATACCCCATTATTTAGGAAATCCAAATATTCCTGGAACTAATCAAATGCTAAGGGTGCTACGTTTTCCCCATCATGACTATACGATTGTTACATGTAGCTCATATCAAGGTGAAGTTAAAAAAGGTTTTCTTGCGCACTGGATCTATTTTGTTTATAAGAAAGGAGGCTGTGGCGAGCATGCTGCTCTAAGAGAGTTTACAGTAAAGACTGTGGAAGATAAAAGTAAAAGGGTTATAATGTGCGTGTGGGGCTTAACTGGCACCGGTAAATCCACTCATGGCATGTATGTTTTTGGTGAGCATAACAAGCACCTATTTATAAAACAATTTGGTGTGGATCCAACATTATATGTATCCGACCAAGTAATAAGAAACGATGATATAGTTGCAATATTCGAAGATCGAGTATATGGATCCGAAAAGGGTTCTTGGACAAAAACCGAGGATGTTAATGAGTATCAGCTTCCAATATTAAAGGCTGCAATGTCACCAAAAGCTTTGCATGAAAATACCGAATTTGACCCTAATGGGAATCCAAGTTTAGAAGGTAAACTTTTCCAATACTGTGGTTCTCCCAATAAAAATGCAAGAAGTGTATTTGATTTAGCAGACACAGGGTACTTTGATGGTCAAATAGATTCTAGTGGGCCATTAAATACTGCGGTCTTCATTAGTCCAGGTAATCTTTGTGATTACGCTTGGGTAAAAATTGAAGACCTTGCATTTGCTGCCAAGGCTCTCGCTGATGGT
>JACIWG010000296.1 GCA_014361085.1 Nitrososphaeria archaeon | reverse complement strand
ATCTGAGGGAGGGCAAACTTGTACCCGATGAGACTGTTATAGAGGTTGTGAAAAGAAAACTTGAGGGCCTAGACAACTTTATCTTAGACGGTTTTCCAAGAACTGTGGAACAGGCTAGAGCCTTAGACAAGATCACAAAAGTAGATGCAATAATAAAAATTAATGCGCACAAAGAAATTTTAATCGAAAAAATTTCTGCAAGAAGAATATGTTCAAATCCAAAATGTGATGGAAACTATAACATAGCCGACATAAAAAAGGTAATAGAGGGAATAGAATATATTCTACCACCATTGCTACCAAAAAATGATATGAAATGTGACAAATGTGGTTCCCCACTTATACAAAGAGATGATGATAGGCCGGAAGTTATAGAAGAAAGATTAAAGGTTTATGAGCATCAAAGTAAACCAGTTATAGAATATTATCAAAAAAAGGGTACTGTTCCATTTATAGAGGTGTGGATGAACAGGCCGCCTGAAGAGGTTGTGGAAAGGATTGTTAAAGCACTTGAGCAAATGAACATACATTGAATTTTTTAGAGAACACTCTTTAATCCAGAGCCTGTCAAAACAACTAAAACCTTTTCATTTTCTCCTAAAATTTTTTCTTTTAAAAGTTTAAGGTATGCAGCATAGGCTACAGCTGAACTAGGTTCCACATAAAAGCCTTTTTTAGCTAAAACATTATGTGAATAAATTATTTCATTTTCGTCAACTATTTCCGCATCGCCTTCAATCTTTCTCATCATATAATACATTTTTTCAAGTAAAGGTGGGTTCGTAGAAACTAATGCGTCTGCCACAGAAAGTATTCGCTCTGGCGGAACATACTTTGTTCCCTTCATCTTATGGTAAAGAGGTGACACTTGGCTTGTCTGGCATGCTATAATCTTTGGCATTTTCTCAATAATTCCTGAATCAAGTAAATGAACAAATCCTTCTATAAGTCCAATTAATAGAGTACCAGCTGAAACTGGTAAAAATATATAGTCAAAAGGTCTCCAATCCATTTGTTCACTAATCTCGTATGCTAACGTCCTAATCCCATCCTTGAAGAACGGGTGCCAAGCATGTCCGATGTAAACAAAATTTTCTCCAACCTTTTGAGCGGCTAAAGAAACATCTTCCCTCCTACCTTTAATGGTATAAACTTCTGCCTCATACTTTTTTATCTGAAAAAGTTTAGGTCCAGACGCATTCTCGGGGACAAAAATCTTCACCTTTAAACCAGCTTTTGCACAGTATGCGGCTATCGAGGCTCCAGCATTTCCTGACGAGTCTTCGGAAACACCTTCAACTTTTTTTAGATTAGAAAGTAGTCCAGAAATTAGTATCGAGGATCCCCTATCCTTGTAAGAGCCTGTAGGCATCAGGAAATCAAGCTTAAACCACAAACTATCTCCAACCTTAACAAGTGGTGTAAACCCTTCCCC
>JACIWG010000295.1 GCA_014361085.1 Nitrososphaeria archaeon | reverse complement strand
CCAAATATTTTCCTACTGGAGCTAGATACTTTTTTATACATTCAACCATTAAGTTAGTGACATTGTCTAAAATCGCGTCTGCAATTTTAGGCTTCAAAATCAGGTCTGAAAGAAATTGTCTGAAACCTCTTAGTAGTAGTGCGTGCGCAAAGGATCCTACAATCACATATGGGAATACAATAGCATATTCTTCTTTTGAAAGATTTTCAGCCTGCTCCATCATAAAATTTAGGTCGAATCCGAGATCTTCTGGGGAAGGCCAATTATATGAATTAATTTCATATACTGAATCAATATTTGCAAGAGGAGACCCATCTGAAGTAAGATCATAATAGTAGCCAGTGAACTTTCTTTTTAAACCCCAAGCGTCAACAAAAGTTTCCTGAAAATTTTCATTTAATGGCTCAACTTTTGGATAAATGTAGCGTGTGTCAACATTAAATCTTTTTAGAATTCTTTCACTTGGACACACTGTTCCACCAACCTTATTTATCAAATAAATTTTTTCATCAAATTTTAAAAAGTTAAGTAAGCTCTTATAGGCTAGAAAATGTATGGATGTTACAGTACCACCTAAATCTATTGGCACACGATCGGTTTGAGAATGATTTAAGGCAGCTAAAACCCTCTCTTTAGGAGACAAGGTTCAACCAACAAGATAATAACATTAGATAATATATAATTTTACAAAACCTTTTATATCTGAAATAATATAGACTCTGAAGTATGTCGGTTAAAATCGTAAATTCAAAGAAGATTAAACCTGAAAAGATTTTAGGCGGGCCAATAAAACCCATAATTTCTAATAAGGATGTGAGCATGAACCAAGAGTTTGCGTTAGGTGTTTTTAGACCAAAACAGGGTCTATACTTTCACATGCACCCAAACTCTGAAGAAATATACTATGTTATAAGGGGCAGGGGGACTGTCTTCATTGGAAAAGAGAAAAATCAAATAAAGATTGGTGAAGGAGATGTACTATATATTCCAGCAAACACACCTCATGGAGTAACAAACACTGGAAGAAAAACGCTAGTCATAGCCTTTTTTGTTTCACCTGGGAAAGAGAGATCCGGATATGAGATAGGCAAAGACTGTCAGGTTTTAGAGGAAAAGATACTATATCCTAATAAAAAGTTTTGAGTATTTAGCAAGTTCTGACTTAGAAAAAGTGATGGATAAGGCTATAATAGATAAAATTTTGTAAAAAGTTATTAGCATAAAATTCGATAACGTTGTCGATGTAAAATGTATCCTATAATGTATAATGTTAGACAATATTTTGATGCACCACCAGCAATAGATGTTGTCAAAACAATTGAAGAGGAATTCGAGAGAATCGGTTTAAAGGACATAATAAAGCCTGGCTCAAGTGTTGCTATAACCGCTGGAAGTAGGGGTGTCACAAACATTCCATTAATAATTAAGACGATAGT
>JACIWG010000294.1 GCA_014361085.1 Nitrososphaeria archaeon | reverse complement strand
TATATAAGGTATAGATATGATATGCTGTCTGATTGGAGTAAGTTTATTCCATTTTTAATTTAAAATAAAAATATCATTAATTTAAAAGAATATAAATCAAGTATGCATTTGATGGTAGTGATGGAGACCATTACAGTTAAAGTCGATAAAGAGCTTGAGGAGAAGATGAAAGAAATAGACATTAATTGGTCCGAATATATTAGAGAGTCTATACGAAAGAGGATCGAATTAGAGTAGAGGAAAAAGGCTGGTAAAAAACTTATTCATGATTTAAGGCCAGGAAAGCATGCTGTGCCAGAAGAATTCATAAATAAGAGTATAAAAGATATGAGAGAAGACAGTTGATTTTTTTACATTAATGCTTTAAATTTGTTAAATTGTAAAGTATATTAAGTCTTTACTTTGAGGTATGGCTTGTACAATGTCTTAGTAAAATGGGTGCAATCACATTGGAACGAGATAGTTTTGGGATTCTTGGTGTGATATCTGTTACGACCCTCGCATCATTTCTTACTGGCTTAAATGCTAGGTTGGCTGTAGTTGGTTTACCGGTTATAGCGCATGAATTGGGTGCTGACATTGATACCATTTTATGGATTATTCAAGGTTTTATGCTGGGTTCTACTATAATCCAGTTGATTGTTGGAAGGTTGTCTGATTTGTTTGGTAGAGTTAGACTTTTTAATCTCGGTTTTCTTGTATTTATTACTGCTGCTGTTATTGCTGGATTTTCACCTAACCCATTTACTCTTGTTTTAGCTAGAATCATACAGGGAATGGGTGGCGCTTTTCTTATGACCTTGAGTATAACCATATTGACTGATAATGTGCCTAAAAATAGGTTGGGAACTTGGCTTGGTATAAATCAGGTTGCCTGGAGGGTTGGTGCTGTTGTAGGCTTGTCACTTAGTGGTGTGATAATTGATTATCTTGGATGGAGATGGATTTACTTGTTTTATGTTCCATTAGGTTTTGGATTCTATTTATGGAGCACACGTACTTTAAAAGAAATTTATAAGCCTACTGAGAAACCTAATCTTGATAAAGTTGGTTTCATGCTGTTTACAGGATTTCTTTCATTGATATTAATTGCGCTATCTCTTTTCACTTTTGGACCATCATATATTAGTTTAGCATCAATTCTTTTATTCACATCAATTCTGTTTTTATTGTCTTTTGTTTTCTGGGAAAATAGGATACCTTGGCCGGCACTTGACCTATCACTTTTTAAGATATGGCCCTTTAGTGGAGGAATTATCTCACAATTCCTTTACTCTATAGGTTTTGGGGCTTCAACAACACTTTTAGTCTTATACCTTGAGGTTGTTAAGGGTCTTTCCGCTACCATAACAGGTTTTCTTCTTATCCCCTTTGAACTCTCATACCTGATATTTGGTGTTTTGGGTGGTAGATTGTCTGACAAATATGGTTATGTATTAGTCGCTTCAT
>JACIWG010000293.1 GCA_014361085.1 Nitrososphaeria archaeon | reverse complement strand
TCCAAAGATGATTGCCAGCAAAAGTGCTTCTAGTAGCATCTAAATGCGGAGAAAAAACTACGGGAATGTTAGCATAATATTTTTTGATTATATAAATCATTTCTGGTGAAAATAATGTATGTATTCCATGGAGATGAATGATATTCGGATTAAAGAAGTTCAATATATTCTTAACAATTTCCACATTCTTAATATCAAATCCATAAAGTAAATTTTTATACTTATATCCCTTTACTAACTTAAAATTATCTATGAATATTATCTTTACCATATTAGAATTGTTATCCCAACTTGGATTAAAAACTATTATATTATTATTCCCTTTTTTAGAGAGACCTTTTGCAATTTCAAACACAACATTGTTTATTCCTCCAGGTTGTAATGTGTCCATATAATTAATTAGAAGTAGTCGCAATTAAATTCTACCTTTCTATAACGGTTCTGAATAAATGTGCATAATCATTTGATATTTTTTCCCAATTGTACTGCATTTTTATCCTTGTTATTTGCATTTTCTTTATTAGTTTTAAGTTAAATTCTCCTTCTTCGAGTTTTGTTATTTTGATGGCTAAGTCATCTTCATTTTTAAAGTATATTCCTCCTTCTTGGAGTACTTCCCTATTGAACGGTACATCGTAAGCTAGTATTGGTCTTCCGTAAAGCATTTGTTCCAGTAGGGAGGGGTTTGTTCCTCCAACTTCATATCCATGGATGTATGCAAAACAATTTTTTCTTAAAACGCCTAAAGTTTCTTTATCGTAAATAGGATTTAAAAGCAGTATGTTCCCATTATTTTCTTTAAGTTTTATTAGGTGTTTGGTGTAAGTATCTTTATAGTTAAAGTTTCCAACTATTACGAGTTTTTTATCTGTATTTACTCTTTTGAAACCTTCGATTTCAATATGCAAATTATTTTCTGCAACTATGCGAGCAACTGTTAAATAATAAGTTCCTGAATTAAGGTTATATTTACTTAGAATTTCTACTTCTTTCTCTTCTGATGTCGATGGGCTAACTAGTTCTCTTGCACCATAGGGGATGTAAATGGCTTTTTTTGTCTTATATACTTGTTCTAAACGATTTTTAATTTCCTGCGAATCACAAACGATTACATTGGCTATATGTACTGAAAGATATTCAAACAGTAAGTGAAGTAGCATTAATGGTAAGCTTAAAATTTTTAAGTGAAGAGGCCAGTATATTGCTCGTTTAACAGGCCTTTTCCATTCTATACCATCAGGGTTAATTATAACCTTTTTTCCAATAATTCTTGCTAATATTGCTGAAATTGATCCGTCTCCCGCAACATAATAAAATATATTAATTTTGTTTCTATATTTTAGGATAAGATAGAGGGTGGCCATTATATCATTTATGACTGGAATAGTTGTTGTTTTTCCCTGGATTGCGGGAATATTAACTAATGTTATATCGTGATATTTTGATACATAGAATCTGTTGGATTCGCATGTTACAAAAACGAGGAAATTGTATTCT
>JACIWG010000292.1 GCA_014361085.1 Nitrososphaeria archaeon | reverse complement strand
GATCATAGAGTGCGTCATGGGGAAGAGTTTGCAATTGGTGAACTTTGTATCAAAGCTATACACGTTCCAAGTCATAGTGTGGGGTCAACGTGCTATTTACTTGAAGAAGGCTTCCCGAGACGTAGGATTTTGTTTTCCGGCGATGTGGTTTTTGCTGATAGGCGTTTAGGGCTTTTGAATTGTACGGGGTCGTCGTTAGAAAACTATCGAAGATACTTAAAACGACTACGGGGCCTTGCCATTGACGCACTGCTCCCGGGCCACTATAGGTTTGTGCTCAGTCAAGGGCAAGATGATATCAACAGAGCTTGTCAAACTTTGGAATCTAGCCTTTTTATCCCTCCTTCTATTAAAGACTGTTGCTGTTAAGCTTACTGCAACTCAGTTCTTGTTTTTAGTTGTTTAGGCAAAGTAGCACGTACATTATTGCGAATGAAATCTGTTATCTCAATTTCTAAAGCTTCCAGAGCAAGAAAAATCGATCCAACAACTGGCTCAAATTCTGAGATAAAGATCTTCGCTTGAGGTGCCACTCGATGGACTACTTGCCTCACCGTATCCACCAAGAGCGGCCCATTGCCTTTGAAGACACCCCCAGCCAACACCACTTCAACATCACTGTTTTCCAATTCTAAGCGTCGTATAATGGCGTTAGCTGCAAGTCCTACCTCGTTTCCTAATCGGATCAAGAGATCTTGAGCAACCTCATCCCCATGATAAGCTGCCTCAAAGACGAGAGGGACGACCTTAAGAAGGCGTTGTCGATCAAACCAACCGGGGTGGTGAGCAAGTTCTGCTTGACGAAGTTGAGTGATTAAGTCCTCTATCCGCAAAACCTTTAAGGTCTTAAGAACCTTCTCAGTCAGCGTCGTGGGGCGGCCGTCCGTCCCAAGCCCGACAGACTACCCGAACAACTTCCCTAGCTATGTCAACACCGCCTCCCCAATCGCCTGATATCCATCCCAAACCTGGAAACCGAACCTTGCGTCCGTCGGGGCCAATGCCACAAGCATTAAAACCAGTGCCACACACCACAGCTACTCCCCAATTACGCGTGAGCCCAGCTCGTAAAGCTATCATGGCGTCATTCTCAACACGTGTTTTTTTCGCAAAACCCAGTTTTTCAATGTTAGTTGTGAGAAACTCAAAATCCATAGGTAAGTCAGCTCCAGCTAGCCCAAAAACAGCGACTTCAACGGGAGGAGAGACACCAGCCTGGGTCAAAGCTGCTTTACAAGCTCGACCAATCTCAGTGAGAGCCGACTCTAGCCCGACTGTTTCATGGTTTCCCGACCCTCCCCGACCAAAACCTAAAACGCACCCTTTCTCATCTGCTACTAAAGCAAACGTCTTTGTGGCACCAGCATCTACCCCCAGAACGAAGCTCATGTGGGATCACCTACTTGAACTGGGGCAAATACGTCTTATTGGCTTCTTTAATTGCTTTCCAAAGCGCCTTGGCCACCGCAAAAGAAGGTACTAAAGGATGAGCTAACAGT
>JACIWG010000291.1 GCA_014361085.1 Nitrososphaeria archaeon | reverse complement strand
TATGCCATCGTCTTGCATGCTAACCTTTACTGGAACAATGGTGGCTGTAACGATCGACTCTTTCCCACATTCGTCCTCGAACATCCTGCATGCTCCCATCATAGGCTTCAAATCCACCCTCTCAACAGCATCCAGAGCCTGAGCCTCCTCATCTCAGCACAAGACAACATTTCGAGAATATTTTAGGTTTTCCCCTAACCTGAAAATGTTGTTGAAGAGGCTGAGCTTTGGTCTTCGAATGCTATAGTATGCTTTCTTGAGCAATTATATTACAAGCGCTTTCTCTATCTCTCATTACAATTATCGCCGTCTTCCATAATCCGTCGTCTTTATGAATTACCAGATTAATCTCGTAATATTTTATCAGGTCTAAAACCTCATCTGTAGAATCTTATCCTTCTCCATTCGTAAGCATTCTCTCTTTACTAATTCTAATGAACGAACGTAAGAACTTTCTATTTCAGAATAAAATAGACTAACTGCAAAATTCCCAATATAACATATTTTCACACTATTTGCGTAACATTGGATTATCTACCCTTTTATTAGTCACAAAGTTTCTATTATATGATAAAAATAGTTTAAGAGAAAAGTATATTGGTACTATAGTAGCGATAAAATGATTGGCCAAATATGCACATAGACGTACTTGTGTACCATTATACTTAGCTAATATGCATGTTACTATGTTAAGTGTGAATCCTAAAAGTATTTTATCTGCTTCTCTTTTTGCCTCTCCCTCTCCTTTTCTGCTTCACATCACTTACACTAAGATAGATACTTAAATACATTTATGAATTATCTGTTATTTACTTTAAATAATTAATTATTTTATCAATCAAGTTTTATATGCCCATCCCTTATTTTGTATATAGACGTATCATAACTAGAATCTTTTATATTTATATATAGTTTAACAGTAACCTTTCCAAGATCAAAATCAATTTCTCTATCATCCACCAACCTGAATTCTGCTGAAGGATCGCCCTTAATAAGATAAGCGTTGGCACCATTCATGATCATTATACCGTAAACACTTTCATCTAGCGAATCTATTTATATTTTTAGCCTTTTTTTCACTGGCTTGTTGGAGTTAAGTTTCAGATATTATAGCTTCTAAGTAGATATATCAATGACCATATTTCTTAAGATAGAAGTCCAGCAATTAGTCCAACTTAAGCTTTGAATTCAAATTATGATTATTCTTATAATAGTCCGATTAAAAACCATTTCTTAACTCTTTACAAAAGCATTCGTTTCTTCATAAGCTCCTCTAAAATTCTTGCAGTCCTTTTACTGACTTGAATTGGCGTGTTCATTATTGCTGTAATTACAGTTATAGCCCATATTTAAGTTTAGTAAGATTTCAGCATCATTTTAGCACTTGCAATAGCCAAAGCAAAACCCTCTGAGCCACCACCAACAACCACATCAATATTCTTAGAAAAGGAGTGAAGACATTCTTTACATAGACCTCTGTTTTCTAAAAAGATATTTTCTCTTTAGACTATTATACTGTTTTGGAC
>JACIWG010000290.1 GCA_014361085.1 Nitrososphaeria archaeon | reverse complement strand
GAAACATGTGTTCCTCCACAAGGCATAGCATTTACATCTTCAATTTCCACTATCCTGTAAACTTCTAGATCAGGTACTCTTTCCAAATTAGGTGCATTAAAAATAAACCTATTAATCACCTCCTTCTGAACATAATATACTTTAACATTCTTTCCTCCACTCACTATCTTATTTGCCACTTCAACAACCTTGTCTATGTCAATGTTTTTTGAAAAATTCCTCTCATATTCTATGAAAGAATTTGGACCATGGTTCGCTGAAACCGTAGTAACAGGTGCACCACATACCTTCAATAGTGCAAAATCAAGTATATGGCCGGCAGTATGAGCTTTCATGTTATAAAATCTCTCCGGCCAACTCAATTCACACTTTACAGTCTCGTTTTCAACAAAGTTTCCCTCAACCTTTCCCCAATGAACTATAACATTCCCTTTTTCCATAACTTTTCTAACATACATTTTACCCAATTTTCCAACAATAAGGCCGACATCGCTTGGCTGTCCCCCACATTGGGGATGAAATATCGTTTTATCCAAGACAAGGTATCCTTTGTTTCCCTCACGAATGAACTTAACAGTGTTTGATTCACAAACTTTTGAATAGGGTTCGTCATAAAAAATCTTTATTGTAGGCTTTAAAGAAGCAAGGCGACTTAAATTCATTATTCCCCGCAAAAATAAAGAAATAGTATCTTAATTAAATTTTAAACAAAGTTACAGTTAAGAGACTGTTGGCTATAAAAGGTTTGTTTCAATAAGTTTTAAACTAATTTCGCCTCCATTTGCTATAGACTCTGGTATAAGCCCAAAAGCTCTTATCACAAACGTTGGAAGTACACTAGTCAACATTCCAATACTATCTTCCACCCCAATATAAAGCAATACTCCGTTACTGGAATAAATAACATTTTTTAACCCAATAAAACCAGGTGTAACATACTTTTTTCCATCATATTCTACTCCCTTATAAACAGTATACACGTCAACTTGAAAGTTTTTTCCTCTCCAGACTTCCTTTCTTGTTAAAAGTGAGTCTAAATATTTAAATGGTTTATCTCTAAAATCCAAATTCTTTATCAATAGTTCACTGTTAATTTTTAAAGTACCATTATAATATTTGTATGTTTCTGGAAAAATCATACTCTCTATCAACTTCTTGTTCCCACAACATTGGCATATCTGTTCTAATGCCAATTTTCTTTCTTCTACAATCTTTTCCACTGTTCCCTCATCAACTTCAGGTATGATAATCTCCTGAGGGAAAATTGATTTATCATTAAATATTTGCATATAATTTGGCAAATTCACATTTCCTACAACATAATCAGTTAAAGAATTACGTGACATGTTCAGGAAAATTATATTAGCCACACCTTTAACGTCTAATGTGGTGTCCAGCATTACCTGAACCCAATCTTCAAGTCTATAAAGGACTATAGCAAATTTTTGTTCTAGATCATGTTTATTTAACCAAAAAGGCCATTCACCCAAACACTCTCCATTCCAGCTTTTAACCTCAAAGTTTGATGTAAACACAAAAA
>JACIWG010000289.1 GCA_014361085.1 Nitrososphaeria archaeon | reverse complement strand
TGGGAAGACGTGTTAGGGAAAGAAGTTGGGGAAACGATTTTGGAACACCATTGTACATGCTTAAAGCATTCATTATAGTGTAAGAATTTTCGTCTAAAACTCCTAGCACCATCCTATGAGGCTGTTTCGGCACATTCAAAAAACTATTAACATTAAATATAAAAATATTATTATATTTGTTTTAAAGCCGACTATTTTTGTTTTTCTGGCTCAATAGGTGGTGGAGGTGGTGGAACAGGTATTGTCGGTAATTGGGAAGTCTTCTTAACTTCATCTAAGACAGTGTTTCCTATAACTTTAACCAGGGTTGCGTAAAACGCAACCGATGTAAGAGCAAAGATTACTATGAATGCCAACATTATGGGCCAAGCATATTGTGCAACAATCTGTTGTATAAGCTGTGGATTATTTATAATCTGATTGGGGTCCCGAAGTGATGCAAGTACTCCGGTTAAAAGGGATGAGATTATTAGAGAAAATAGTAGGAAACCCACTATTCCCCAGAGGATACTCCATAATAAAATTATAAAACCCTTATAAAATGCTTTACTCCAAGTAATCATATTTCTCAACATATACCTTAATCTACATTTAAATATAAATTTATCCATCAACTTTATGCATTTTTTGTAAAATATAGAAAACTATTTTTAAAGGAAATTCACTGTTTGCAAAACTAATTTACATGATCCCAATACCACCTTTGCTCTCATTAACTAAATTCAAATTCAAAACATCAATGCCTTCTACTTTTTAATTTATGAAGTCTTATTTTTCTTATCCGGCTAAAATCCTTATATAAAATATATTCCAAAGCTTGTTGAGCAAAAATGGAAATAGTATTGTATGTTGAGCAAAAGAATTTTGAAAAGTTAAAACAAAAGCTTTTTGGAGACAATATTGTTTCCAGAGCAAACCTGCTAACTCATGAAGCGTCATCCTTTGGAAGGCAAGGTGGCTTCTATATTAGGGTTTTAGGTGATGAAGATGAGTGTAAGAGGGCTATAGTACTTTCAAAAGACTTGGGTGTTGAAGTTACAGGTGAAGAAAGGGAAACTGTACTAGCTAAACTAAATGAGGAAGGTGAAAGGTCGCTAGAAGGCTTTGGAGGAATATTCGGTTAATTTCATAAATCAAATTTGTTTCTGTTGAAAATTATTCATAATCTCTATATGTCTAAAATTATTTTTTACGTAAGTATGCATTTATCAGTTCAGCCGCCTTCTTCCCGCTTCTTTGGGCAAATCCCACATAAGATGGGCCTAGAAGTGCGTCTCCGGCAATAAAAACATTTTCAAAGTTTGTTCTACCATCTTTCATAATCTCTAAATGGAAACTTGATCCATTTGAGGGAATTGATGGTTTTAATCCTACGGCTATAAGTACATTATCTGCTGGAATCAGATGTTCTGAATCCTCTACTATGCTCAGCCTAAAGCTTTCCCTGTCCCCCATAAGTTTTGTCTTTACAGCCTTAATCATTTTAACTCTTCCAAGTTCTCCTAAAAATTCTATAGGCTGCGTATACTCTAAAACCTTTATACCAGAAGCT
>JACIWG010000288.1 GCA_014361085.1 Nitrososphaeria archaeon | reverse complement strand
GCTACATATGTGCAACCGGGTTATAATTTTGATGACTGGCCCAACGGATGTTATGATGTAACACCCGAAGAATCAGATGTTATTTCCCCTGGAGAAACAGATTTTGTTCATCTCTATTTTGATGTTCCAAACGATGCACCTATTGGAAAATATGATGTAAGAATCGCAGTATGGGATAAATATGATGAAGGACGAAATAAATTAGAGGGGAAATTTAATCAGATAGATCTATTAAATATTTTTGAAATATGGGATTTCACGGTACACAAAAATGCTGTTTTATTTGCCAGCTCTGATTACATAAGTGCAACAGATCTTCCTGGAGCCAAGAACAGTATGTGTAATATAAAGAATTTATTGCAATTTGGTTTTAGATTTGATTGCATAATCGATTATAATAATCCTGATATCACGACAATTCATAATGCCCTCAAATATTTAGAAGAGAATACAGACAGCAATGATATCAAGTTTGTTTATTATGCAGGACACGGAAGTAAAAATTTGGAAAAGGGTGGACCCGAAGAAATATCTCTTTATGACAACACGGGAATAACTGATGATCTATTGAATTTATGGTTTGAGAGATTGACAAACATGACAGGCATATTTGACTGTTGTTATAGTGGCGGACTTTGTCATTTTACAGATGATGATAGTGATCCTCCAGCAGAAAACCCTAAATATTATCCGTACAACGGAATTGTAGGAGATTCCAAAATAATTCTTATGTCAACAAAATCAACGCAAACAGGTACTCATATCTCCCCCAATTATCCGCATGGTGGGGGAGAATATATGCTTTTCACTAATTGTTTTATAGAGGCATTCACAACAGGTAGAGAGAAAGCAGCCAACTTAATCTTTGGGGATGCTAATAGAGTTTCGGTAGAAGAGGCATTTATATATGCTAAAGAAAAAGTCGAAAAAGAATATTGGTACTTATTTTCTAATCCTCAAATATACGATGCATGGCCTACACAAAATGATAATAGAGAACAATTTTATCTTTCTGATGAACCCATTAATAATTATTGGAGCATTCAATCCCATAGTCCTGTTCATTTACATGCCTATGATGATCAAGGAAGACATGTAGGGCTAAATGAGGATGGGGAAATAGATAGGGAGATACCAGGGGTGTATTATAGTGGCCCATGGGTTGAAAATGAAACAATAATTGTTTTCAATCCAGAGAACTATAGTAACATAAGAATTGTAGGGGAAGCATATGACGATGGTAATTTCACTCTGGAAAATAAAAAATATACTAAAGAAAATCAGACGATAATAACCACTATGTATGAAACAATTTTTGTTGAAAACGGTAGCATACTTACTGTTGATGTTGAAAATGGTGAATTTGGAGATATGAAGGTTGATGAAGATGGAGATGGAGATATAGACAAAGAAATACAAGCTTATGCGATACCTGTGGCAAATTTTGTTTATTCGACTGAAGACAATCAAACTATTACTTTCAATGCTTCTTCTTCCTTTGATCCAGATGGAGAGATAATTTCGTATCATTGGAATTTTGGAGATGGAAATACCGCAACTGGGAAAATAGTAAAACATACCTATAAAAAATCTGGCAAC
>JACIWG010000287.1 GCA_014361085.1 Nitrososphaeria archaeon | reverse complement strand
GCCAGATTACAGGGAGAAAAGGGTTCTATCAAGAGCAATAGATATATTTTAATCTGTTCATCTCAACTTTCTAAGTGTCGCTGTTTGCAAGATACTAAATATATCTTCTCCTTCTTTTAGTTTATTGATTAGATTTTGAAATAATTTTCCTTTAGGATAATTAGTTCTTTCCTGAAGCATCAGTAATTTTGCTAACAATAAAAGAAATTTTACATTGTATTCTCCATATCTGCTTAATTCTCTAAATTTCTCAAGTGTTTTTTTATCATAATTTAATAGTTCTGCGAGTTCTATCTGATCTCTCTCTTCAGCAGTCATTGGATAAATTTCTCTTTCCCAGTTTTTCATTAATTCATCCAAAAATTGTTTTGTTAATTTTTCTTCTTGAGACATTTTTATTAAGATGTCTACTGTCCAATGAATGTGTTTTGGTGTCCGGATGTTCGACCATTTGCCATTTTTTAATTTCTGTCTATACCTTATTAAAATGTCAGCGGGTCCTTTTTTTCCTTTATATATTCCTAATATGAAATTATCATTTACCTTTATCACACTAATAGGTATTTTTGTTTCATTTTTGCTTTTGAATGTCATAAATTCTTTGAGATTATTTTCCAATGTTTTCATTCCACCACCTACTGCTAAGTTCAAATTTTTTATAATCTTTTTCACTCTCCGATTTTCTAAAAATGAATATATGCTCATGTGCTATAAGATAAAAATCATATTCCTTTGCATGCCATTTTTCCCTCGTGCTTTTCATATTCCATTGTAATTTGATAATATCTTCTTTTAGGACAAAACCCGCATCTAAAAATGCTTGCATAACTCTAAAGGCAATGGGAACATAATGCTTGTGTTTTCTTGTGTCACCAATTAAAATAGAGCATACTTTGCCTGGTTTTAATACTCTAAATGATTCTTCCGCTACTTTCTTCATTTCAGTTAAATATTCTTCCAAAGGTAGCTGAGATAAGTCATCGCTTTGTTTCTTATTTTTGGTATATGAAATTATACTCGCATACGGCGGATGAGTGGCAATTAGATCTATACTATTATCTTCAATCTTATCAAGATTTCTGGCATCCCCCCAGTAGGTTTTTATAATTGGCCCATTATATTCCGAAAGAGGAACATATGAAAAATTTAAACGATCCCTGGCAACCATCACAGCATCAAGATTAATATCAACTCCTATTGCATTCCTTTCAAGCAATTTTGCTTCAACAAGTGTAGTTCCACTTCCCATCATCTGGTCAAGAATCCAGTCTCCTTTTTTTGTATATCTCAAAATAAGATTTCTTGAAATATAAGGTGACCAATTTCCGCGATAATTTCCTCTGTGGGTGGCCCATTCACCACGATTCGGAAAACTCCATACAGTAGAGCGCTCAGGATGATAATTTTTAGGTGAATAAGATTTTATAACCCAGTTTTTCTGGAGTTTTATCTCTACATCTTCAATCTTTACCACATTTTTTTCTTTCAGGAAATTCAAATAATCATCACGGGTAATTTCCTTCATTTCTCTCATTTTTCCTAAATTCTAATAATTTTTTAATATTTTAACTCTTCTAATAAAACCCCTTTCTTCCTGATATAATTTT
>JACIWG010000029.1 GCA_014361085.1 Nitrososphaeria archaeon | reverse complement strand
AAAGATAGGTTCTTCCTAGAATTTGAGGAGATAAGAAAGGATGATGTTCCACTTGTTGGTGGCAAAAATGCTAGCTTAGGTGAAATGATAAACGCGGGCATACCGGTGCCTCCAGGTTTTGCTTTAACAGCCGCAGGATACGATTACTTCATAAACGCTTCAGGTATCGCTCAAAAGATTGTTGACCTCCTCTCAGGCTTAGACATAAACGATTTAGAGAAGCTTACTGAAACATCTAAGAAGGTTCGAGCACTTATTGAATCATGTGAGTTCCCAAAGGCTCTTGAAGAGGAGATGATGAAATACTATAAGCGTCTCGGTGAAAAGGTTGGGAAGGAAAACCCGGAGGTTGCGGTTAGAAGTAGTGCTACAGCAGAAGATCTTCCAACAGCCTCCTTCGCTGGACAGCAGGAAACATACCTTTTCGTTTCAGGAAGAGAAGCTCTTATAGAAAGTACTAAAAAGTGTATAAGTTCACTCTTTACTCCAAGAGCCATAGCTTACAGGGTTGAGAAGGGATTCGACCACTTCAAGGTTAAGCTTTCAGTTGGAGTGCAGAAGATGGTTAACAGTAAAGCAGCTGGTGTAATGTTTACACTGAACCCTGTAACAGGAGACAGAAATGTTGTTGTTATAGAAGGTGCATGGGGTGTTGGAGAGTCAGTTGTACAAGGGCATGTTGACCCAGACAGGTTTGTTGTAGAAAAGGGTTCACTAAAGATACTTGAAAAGAACATTTCCCAGAAGAGGGTTATGACTATAAAGGGTAAGAGTGAGGAAGGCTTCAGCAAAGAAGTTGATGTTCCACCTGAACTCCAAAACATTCCATGCTTGAATGATGAACAGGTTGTCGAACTAGCAAAGTATGCTGAGCTTATAGAAAAGCACTATGGCCGTGCAATGGATATTGAATGGGCCCTAGACTCTGACACAAACAAACTGTATATTGTTCAGGCAAGACCTGAAACAGTGTGGTCTGCAAAGGCTGAAACTGAAGCCAAAGTTGAAAAGGTTAGGCCAGCTGAAGCAAAGATTCTTGTAAGAGGGCTAGGCGCTTCACCCGGTAGAGCTTCTGGAAAGGTTCGAGTTATAATGGATGTAAAGGACATATCACAGTTCCAAGAAGGTGAAATTCTTGTAACAGAAATGACTGCACCAGACTGGGTTCCAGCAATGAGAAAGGCTGCTGCAATCGTGACAAACGGTGGAGGTATGACCGCTCATGCGGCAATTGTCTCTAGAGAGCTTGGTGTACCCTGTGTTGTTGGAACAAAGGTTGCGACAGAAGTACTAAAGACTGGACAGCTAGTGACAGTTGACGGCTCACTTGGAGTAATATATGATGGTGTTGTCGAGGAAGCTAAACCTGAGGCTAAGGCAGAGGTTCCAGCTGCCGCTGTAATAGCAAGTACTGTGCCTATCACTGGCACAAAAGTTTACATGAACCTTGGTGAACCTGACAAGATTGACGAATACAAGAATCTACCCTTCGACGGCATCGGCTTGATGAGGATCGAGTTCATAATCGCTGACTGGGTTGGAGAGCATCCGTTGGCTCTAATTGAACAAGGTAAGCCCCAAGTATTTGTTGACAAGCTTGCTGAAGGTATAGCTAAGGTTGCCAGTGCAATATATCCAAGACCTGTAGTGGTCAGATTAAGTGACTTTAAGACAAACGAGTACGCTGCTCTAAAAGGCGGTGAAAAGTATGAGCCAAAAGAAAACAATCCAATGATAGGCTGGAGAGGTGTTTCACGATACATTAGTCCAGAATATGAGCCAGGCTTTAGACTAGAATGCAAGGCTATAAAGAAGGTAAGAGATGAAATGGGTCTAAAGAACGTTTGGGTCATGCTACCATTCGTTAGAACAACATGGGAAGTTGAAAAGGCTATAAAGATAATGAAGGAGGAGGGTCTGGAACGTGGTAAAGACTTCAAACTATGGTTCATGGCTGAAGTGCCATCAATAATAATACTTGCTGACGAATTCAGTAAACTCTGTGACGGCTTCAGCATTGGTTCAAACGATCTAACACAACTACTGCTTGGAGCAGACAGGGACAGTGGCATACTAGGCAATCTAGGCTACTTTGATGAAAGAGACCCTGCTGTCCTAAGGTCTATAGCGCACCTTATAAAAGTCGCTCACGAAAACGGTGTAACAGTAAGCATCTGCGGCCAAGCTCCATCAGTCTATCCAGAAATAACAGAATTCCTTGTAGAAAATGGAATAGACAGCATTTCAGTAAACCCAGACGTTGTAGTAGCAACAAAGAAGCTTGTAGCAAGTGTAGAGCAAAAACTAATACTAAAACGTCTTTTGGAACTTAAAAACACTTTATCCAGTCAAAAGGGAAGCCTTCTAAAATAAGTTTTCCCAAACCCCATTTTTTATTACACAATAATTATTTATTATTATACTGTTATACCATGATGCTAGAATATGCTGTTGGATATTAGAAACCTAACGGTAGAAGTTGAAGGAAAGACTATATTAAAAAATCTCTCGCTCTCAATAGGTTTTGGAGAAACTGTTCTACTTATGGGACCAAATGGTTCAGGAAAATCTTCTCTAATATACACTCTAATGGGGCATCCAAGATATATTGTTAAAGAAGGTTCAATAGTTTTTAAAGGAAAAGATGTTACCAGTATGTCAACTGAAGAAAGGGTTAAGCTTGGTTTGGGTGCTGCACTCCAGTTCCCGCCAAAAGTTTATGGTATAACTTTAAGGGCTCTAGCTAAAAAGATTGTAAAAGATGAGGCTGAAATTGAAGCCTTAGCTTCTTCACTAAACTTAACAAATTTTTTGGACAGGGAAATTAATGTAGGATTCAGTGGAGGCGAAATGAAGCGTGCAGAAATATTTTTGCTCCTCCTACAGAAACCTTCTCTCGCATTATTAGATGAACCTGACTCTGGTGTTGATGTTGAAAACATGGTTTTAGTGGGCAACGCTATAGGAAGACTTTTGTCAGATAGCAGTCGAACTGCAGTGGAAAAACCTTCAGGCCTTATTGTAACACACTTGGGATACATTTCAAGATATGTTTTAACTCATCGAACATATATTATGCAAAATGGTAGGATAATATGTTATGGTCCTACAGAAAATCTTGTTAACGATGTATTAAAGCATGGTTTCGACTGGTGTACAAAATGTTATGGTGACCGTTTCCCCTGCACGTATTTGGGTGATAAGGTTTGAGTGCAGGAAAGAAGATAGAGTTTTTGAATAATAGAGCCAAAAGTTCTCTCCAGACAACTTCATCATATGGTCCAGATGTTGATTTAGCAAATTACATAAAAACTTCTAATGAAATAAAGGAAGTTGAAGACATAAATTCTGTTCCTAAAGATGTTGTTGAGAGAGTAAAAAATATTGGTATAGACTTAAGTGGAAGCATAAGTTCTGGAACCTATATGCAAGTAGACCACAACCTAATATATAAGAAAAGATTGTATCCATATGTTGAAATATTGAGTCTAGAAGATGCTTTAAAGGATGAAGATTTTGTTGAAAAATATTTTTGGACCCTAATTGACGTAGGCCAAGACAAGTTTACTGCAGCAGCACACCTGTATGGGAAAGGCGGTTATGTAATTGTTTCTAAAGAAAACTCTGTTACAGAATTTCCTATACAAGCCTGCCTTTTCATAAAATCTAATGAGACATTTCAGGCTCCACATAACATTATTGTCGCTGAACCAGGGTCAACTTTGCATGTGGTAACTGGTTGTGCTACAATGCCTGAATCTGTAGGCTTACATGCAGGTATTACAGAATTCTATGTTAAAAGGAATTCTACGGTAACATTTACAATGATACATGACTGGAATCGTTCAACACATGTTCGCCCACGTACTGCAGCTATCGTAGAAGATGGTGGAACATTCATTAACCATTACATTAACTTGAATGTTTCGGGTCTTGATAGTCTGCAATCGTATCCGTTTGTCCATTTGAAGGGCGAAAGGTCTAGAGCTTTTATGTCTTCGATTATAGTTGGCAGGTCAAGTTCCTACATTGACCTAGGTTCAGCTGTAAAGGTTTCTGGAAAAGGTTCTAGTGCTGAAATAGTGTCCAGAAGTGTTTCAACCGATAACTCTAGGATTGTTGCTAGAGCCAGAATATATTCTGAGGCTCCGGATGTAAAGGGTCACATTGAATGTCGTGGCCTAATCTTAAATGATGGTTCCAGAATATGGACTATACCTGAACTTGATTCCACAGTCAAGGATGTTGAATTAACTCATGAAGCTGCCATAGGAAAGCTTTCTGAAGACATAATCTTTTACCTGCTAACAAAGGGTATTGGAAGAGATGAAGCCATTTCAATGCTTGTTAGAGGTTTTCTTGAAGTTAAAGTTCCCAGTCTACCATCTCTACTGGAGAAGCAGATAAGGGTTTTGATGGAGTCTGCAACAAAATTTTTATAAAAATGGTTTTGTAAAATTTTATGAAATGGTCGGGTGCAGCCTTTGATTATAAAGATTAGGGAAATGTGTATAGACGACCTCCCAGAAGTTTTTCATATTGGGGAATCACTTTTTTCCAGCGAAAGTTTTCCAATAATGTACAGGACTTGGGACGAGTACACGGTTACATCACTTTTCAACAATAATAAGGACCTCTGTCTTGTTGCAGAATGTAATGGTAAAGTTATAGGCTTCATCATGGGAACCGTTATCGAGAAACCACAGTCCCCTTGGAAATATGGCTATGTGGTCTGGCTTGGTGTAAGAAAAAGGTATCAGAAGAGTGGTGTTGCAAGCAGACTATATGATTCTTTAGAGGGAAAGTTTAAGGAGTTTGGTGTAAGAATAGTTTTAGCAGATATTGAAGCCACAAATGGGAAGGCTCTAAAATTTTTTGAAAAGAAAAAGTTTGAGCGTACCTCCATCTACATTTGGGTTAAAAAGAGCCTCTAAAGGTTTCTTGAAAGCTCCTCGAATCCGTTTTCAAGCCTAACTATTGGAAAGTAGACCCATTTTGGCTCTAGAAGGTTGTCTGTTATCCTCCATTCTTCAATACTTGAAACCCTGTAGCCGACAAACTTTCCGCCAACATCACTTTCAGCAAGGTATGTAAAATATATTCTACGGCTCCTGTCAAATATTCTTTGAACAAGCTTTATCGTGTAAACATGTTTGCCCGAATACTCCCAATTGTATAATACAAAAGCTCTTTTTATAATCGGCCAACCTAATGTTGAGCGTAGTAGGTCTTCAAAGGTTTTAGTCTTTATGATAAGAGGTGTGTCCTTTGGAAATCTTCTATAATCACTTCCTGCGTCAAGATATATTAGTGGAATATAAATGTCCGTGCCCTCGATACCCTTAGATGGCGTAATCAGTTTCTTTCCCCCTGAAGTAGAAAATTTTAGAAACTTTTCTTTTACATCCTCATCTTCTGTAAAATATATGTTCATGAAGTCGATTGAATCGTCTGGGTCTCCGAATGTAAAGTATTCTTTCAAAACACCTGTTCCAGTAACAAATATTCCGCCATAGTATTGCATTAGCTCGGCAGTCTTAGATGCTACAATCATCTTTGCAAGCTCTTCCAAAGATTTTACTTTAAAGAGCATTAACTTATCCATACAACTATAAACCTTCAACTTATTAATTTTTTCATGAGATATGGAAACTTTTATATATGTAACCGATGTCCATGGTTTGATGCAATATGATAAGAGTTGGCATTAATGGCTTCGGTAGAATCGGTAGACTCTTTTTCAGAGCAGCGCTCGAAGACAAGACTTTTCAAGCAAACTTTGAGGTTGTTGCAGTAAACGACATTACAGACGCTCCAACATTAGCTCATCTTCTAAAATATGACTCAAATTTCGGTAAACTTAATCGTGAAGTTAAGGCTGAAGGTGACTCCATTTTTGTAGATGGAAAGCAGGTTAAGGTTTTAAACGCTAAAGACCCTTCACAGCTTCCATGGAAAAGCTTTGGTGTTGAATATGTTATCGAGTCTACTGGTCTCTTTACCGATAGAGAAAATGCTTTAAAGCATATTACTGCAGGCGCTAAAAAGGTTATAATTTCCGCACCCGCAAAAAACCCTGACTTAACTGTGGTAATGGGTGTGAACAACAGCCTATATGATCCGAGCAAACATGTTATTGTCTCTAATGCCTCGTGTACGACAAACTGTCTTGCGCCAGTTGTAAAGGTTTTAGATGACAACTTTGGTATTGAGAAAGGTTTTATGACAACATGTCATGCGTACACTAACGACCAAAGGGTTCTTGACCTGCCTCATAAGGACCTTAGAAGGGCTAGGGCTGCTGCAATGAACATAATTCCAACAACTACTGGTGCGGCAAGGGCTATTGGAGAAGTTCTACCACATTTGAAGGGTAAACTTGATGGTATTGCATTAAGGGTTCCAGTACCAGACTGTTCAGTAAACGACTTTGTCTGTATCGTAAAGAAGGCTGTTACAAGAGACATAGTTAACGCTGCACTAAAGGAGGCTTCAGAAACATATTTGAAGGGAATATTAGAGTTTACGATGGAACCTATCGTTTCCTCTGATGTCAGAGGCAATCCTCACTCTGCAATTGTAGACGGACAGAGCACCATGGTCATGGAAGGTAATCTGGTAAAAACCTTGGCATGGTATGATAACGAATGGGGCTACTCATGCAGGCTTGTTGACCTTCTAAAATATATGGCTAAAAAGGACGGAGCCTACTAGAATTTCGAAGGTAAAAGTAGAGGGTGTAATGGATTGAAGTATAAAACTTTAGACGATGTTAACGTTAAAAGTAAAACTGTAATAGTAAGAGTTGACTTCAACTCTACAGTGGATCCGGAAACAAAAAAACTTTTAGATGATGAAAGGATAAAACTTCATTCTGTAACAGTAAAAGAGTTAGCTAGCAAGGGTGCTAAGGTTATAGTTTTAGCCCACCAGGGTAGACCAGGTGACCCTGACTTCATAAGCTTAGAACAGCATGCTAGACGTTTAGAGGAAGTTTTGAATAAGAAGGTTAAGTTTGTGGCTGACGTAATTGGAGAAAGAGCTTTAGAGGCAGTTAAATCGTTAGAAGCTGGTGAAATACTATTATTGGACAATGTAAGAAGCTTGCCTGATGAAATGGTTAAAAAGTCTATTGAAGAGCATTCTAGATCAGCCATTGTTAAGGCACTCGCCCCATTAGCTGACCTTTTTGTCATAGACGCTTTTGCAGCAGCACATCGTGCGCATGCGTCCATTGTAGGCTTCATTCCAGTACTTCCTACAGTTTTTGGAAGGGTTATGGAGAAGGAGGTTTCAGCTATAGAGAAGATTAGGTCTGTCGAAAATAGGCCCATAGTCTACGTTTTAGGAGGATCAAAGGTTAGAGAGGGTGTTGAAATATCAGAGTACATTCTATTGAATGATAGAGTCGACCATATACTTACTGGCGGTCTTGTCGCACAACTTTTCCTGTACGCTAAAGGAATTAGCTTGGGTGAAGCAAATGTTAGAGTATTGAATGAAAGGGGGTTGCTTGACATGGTTCCGAAGGCTAAGTCTCTTCTAGAACGTTTTCCAGAAAAAATTTTTGTACCCGAAGATTTGGCTGTAAAATTCGATGGCAGTAGACGTGAGCTTAGTGTTAAAGAATTGCCTACAGAGTACGAGATATCTGATATAGGTTCAAGGACGATGGAAAATTATTCTAGAATCCTTTCTAAGGCTAAAGCTGTATTCTTGCATGGTCCAATGGGCGTTTACGAGGAAAGCAAATTTATTGAAGGCACATGGACAGTTTTTAGGGCTGCTGTTGAATCGGGTGCTTTCACTGTAGCTGGAGGCGGTCACACTATAGCTGCATTAAGTAGGCTTGGATTATATGATAAGGTATCATATGTAAGCTCAGGCGGAGGTGCTCTACTGGAAGCCATAATGGGAAGAAAATTGCCTGTAATTGAGGCAATGGAAAAATATCAAAATTAGAAACCCTTTCTACTTTACATTATTTTCCTTTAACTTTCTTTTTTTTGGAATATATTAGCCAAAACATTATTGCTGCAGCAACTATAATTGGTAAAGCTACTATTATAACATTTGATATCTTCCATTCGAGTTTCCATTGTGCCCTAATATTATATGGTTTAACCATTTTTAATGTCACCATTGGCTCTGTACTTTCAATGTCCCCACGCCATCCTTCGAATGAATAGTATGTGAAAAAGTCTCTGTCCACTGTTAGGTCCAAAATATAGAATGTTACTTCAACCCCCTCGTTATACCATTTTGAAGGATTTTGTTGCATAGTCTTAGAAAGTACTTGAGAATATTCTGATGAAACGTTAAGAAAATATTGTGTTACAAAGGCTGCGTGCACGTTAGCTGGACCGTTCAAGATTATCTGTCCCACTGGAGACGTTGATGAAATGTTGCCTCTCCATTCAACAAAAACTTTCCTTATTCCCTCAGAAACATATATGGTAGAATTTATTATCCTAAACACTGCCTTTTGGGAAGAATTATACCATCCCTTCCCCTCAGTATTGCCGAAGTCGGAGGTAACTTTCAAATAATATTGTACATAATATGTTATGTTAACTGTTCTAGGACTATCTAGCTTTAGAATGATCTTTCTTGAAGAAGTGATAGTGTTATCATATTTGCATTGGGCGAAAACATATCTAACATTTTCTTCAACATACATCTGTTCCGGCGCCTCTATCTCAACATCTACTCCATCATCGTACCAGTAGTCTCTTGAAAAGGGTTGTACACTAACATTATTCAAGTTTAGGATGCTGGGTGTCATCAAAATGTTAAGCTTATACTGTTTTTTCCACAAAATTTTCTCGTATACTGGGCCAAAAACGCTTATAGTAGCTTTTCTGGATGTTCCAGTATAGGCTCCAGCTCCGGTTCCTTCCCATCCCATAAAAACTATTCTTGTAGTTGTAGTGTTGAATGATTCTATTGGTAATATTATAGCTTCCACTTTTGTACCGTTCTCGTACCATTGGTCCGGACTTGAAGGTGAAAGGTCGTAGAGGAAGTATTTTGGCGTCTCTACTGTTAGCCTATATTCTATAGAATACTTTGCGGTAAGTGTTATGTTTGAGTCAACTTTTATTGTCAACTGATTTTTTTCTACTCCCATGTTTTCCCAAACCTTAAACTTGTATCTCATGTTTGAGGTTATGTTTTGAACGTTTTCTACAACGATATTAAGTGTTCCAGCATATGCTTCTATTTCAGCTCTACCATCGGTGTTAGTATAATATCTTGTCCCATTTACTGTAATTTTTAGGTTTTGTATTGGTTTCCCGTACATGCTAGCTGTCCTAATTTCTATAGCTACAGGTTTCCTCACATCCATTACATTTGTAGTCGAAGTTTCTTTGAACTCCTCGTTTCCCTCCCACAATGCTTTTACTGTGAATAGGCCGGCCTTTGTTGGCTTATAAGTGAATTTAAAAGCTCCCAGTTTATCGGTTAAAGTCCACCCTATTTCCTCCCATAAACCTTGGTTTTGGATGTAAAATTTTATTGTCTGATTTGAAAGTTTCGGTTCAATAGTTCCCTTAAATGTTACATTGTTTCCTAATCCTATAACCTTTGGACTAACTTCCAATGTTATCTTTGCAAAAGCTTTTCTAGTGAATGCCATAACCCTAGTTTTTGTGCATGCTATGAGATAGTTTGGGTTTTCATCATTGAAGGCTATAGAAACGTCCGTAGTTGTTGATACTGTGTAGCTCCAAAGAGTTTCCCCCATAAACTTTGTTACTCCAACTCTTCCTCCTGAAGTCCAAGCTATGTAATCTAGTTTCTTGTCTCCAAAAATCTTTATAGCATTTGATGAGATAACAGTCTTACTATATTCTTCTGTAAGAGGCTTATAATAAAATATTGTACCGTTGCCTAAGCCTACAGCAATTCTTCCACCATCATATGAAATTGATGACGAAGTACATTGGGTGTTTGGAAAGCCTATTCTTTCTAAAATGTACAATGTGTCCGTTCTAAGAATATAGAGTTCACTTTTTGTCGTTACAGTTGCAAAGAATCCGAAACTTGAAACCTTTAATGATGTTATAGAATCATCTAATTTTATACTCTTAAATATTTTCCCCTCTACAGGGTCTACTAATGCTACTGTCCCATCATCTAATCCAGCAAGTATTCTATAAAAGGGTTCATCACAGTCTATTGCAATTATTTTCGAAGTCATCCTAGTATTCCATTTCACTACCACATTTCCAGGTACATTGGCTTCTACACATGTTATATTTCCATCTGAAGTGGTGTAGACTATCGTATACTCTCTATCCACTTTTTTCGGCAAAATAATGTTTTCAACTGTAGAATTTGCTTTAAAAACTGTAATTTTATAGCTTGTCCTATTATAGACGCTTACAAATGTGCCGTTAATGATTGAAACTATGTAGCTTCCACTACTATGCACTACTAATCCATCTACCATGTCACCATATCTTGCTGGAAGGTACTCGATTCTCTTGTTCCCATCATATGTGCTTAATCCTATAACAAAAGACCTGTTTATAGTATAGACTAAACTCTGGTCTCCTGTTAATGAAACTCTATACTTCTCACTAGCAAAATTTTCTATACTTTTCGTCCAAGTTGGAGAATTATCGTATGCATGTACAGTATAAATTATATTTGGAATTAAAATTAATGTAAGTATAATTGCGAATATTGGTTTTATTTTCATTCTACAATTTATTTGTACTAACTGTTTTTATGGCTTTCTATTTTTTTTACCCAAAACTGTTTTTGCAATTTCAACTGCAGCAAATATTCCTAGTGCAGAAAGTATTCCAAGCATCCAATCTTCTATTGTTGGATAGGTTACACCGAATGCCTCATGCAATGAGGGGACATATAATACTAGAAGCTGTAATGCTAGCGAGCTTGCAATCGCCAACCAAAGATATTTGTTCGAAAATGGCTGTGATCTTACAATTGGGTGGCTTAAAGAGTGGCAGGATATCGCGATCATGAGCTCGCATGTGATCATAACTGTTAAAAGTTCTGTTCTAGGCTCAATAAGTTCATTCTCATCAAATGTCATGAAATATGTTGTCTCAGTAGATATTGTTAGCAGAAAGTTTGTTAGCAGGATTGCTGTAAGTAGAACTGGAATTATTATAAAGAATATTGTAAACTCTCTTCTACTCATTAAACTCGATTTCGGATCTCTAGGCTTTCTTCTCATCACATCCTCTTCAGGTGGATCTATTCCTAACGCTAGTGCCGGTAGTCCGTCTGTTGTTAGGTTCACCCAAAGTATTTGTACAGCTGTTAATGGTAAAGGTAGTCCAGCTAATGTTGCAACAAGCATCATAGCGATTTCGGAAATATTGCATTGGAGAAGGTATGTTAGATATTTCTTAATATTGTCGAAGATTCTTCTTCCCTCCTTAACCGCATTAACTATTGTTGAAAAGTTGTCGTCGGCGAGAATCATGTCAGAGGTCTCTTTCGTTACCTCTGTTCCAGTTATGCCCATGGCTACACCAATATCAGCCATCTTTAATGCTGCAGCATCATTTATTCCATCACCAGTCATAGCTACAACATAACCCTTACTCTTTAACGCCTTAACAATCATGGTTTTATGTTCTGGGGACACCCTCGCATAAACCTTAACTTTTTCAACAATTTCATTAAATTTTTCTTCAGAAATACTTTCTAACTCTGCTCCAGTAAGTACAAGGTTATCTTCTTCACTTAGAAGGCCTAGTTCTTTTGCAACTGCAACAGCTGTAAGCTTATGGTCTCCTGTAATCATAACAACCTTTATTCCAGCCTCCTTACAGAGTCTTATCGCATCCTTAACCTCCTCTCTCGGTGGGTCAATCATTCCCTCAATACCCAAAAATATGAAATCTTTTTCAAACTCTTTCTCATCTAACTTCTCAGGAACACTCTTAACCTCCTTATATGCTATGGCAAGATTTCTTAACGCCTCCGAAGCCATCTTCTCGTTAACTTCAAGAATCTTTCCCCTCTCCTCCTCAGTCAACTTAGCACGCTTTCCATTCTTTAAAATCCACTTACATCTTTCTAAGACAACTTCAGGTGCACCCTTCATTACAGCAAGAATCTTATCTGAATCAGGCATTTTATGAAGGGTAGTCATTCTCTTCCTCTCTGATGTAAATGGTATTTCATTAATTCTTGGATACTTGCTAAGCTCCTCTTCACCTATTCCAGCCTTTTTCGCTGCAACCACTAATGCTCCCTCTGTAGTATCTCCACTTATACACCATCTACCGCCTTCAAAGAAGAGTTTTGCATCATTACATAATGCCCCTGCTCTTAAGAGAAAATACAATGTTTCAATCTTTGAAGGCTCTATCTTTTCTCGTTCAAGATAAAATTCGCCTTTAGGCTCGTATCCTACACCACTAACTTCAACAATTTCATCTTCAACAAAAATCTTTTTAACCGTCATTTCACCCTTTGTCATTGTACCAGTTTTATCAGCACATATTATCGAAGTGCTACCTAATGTTTCAACAGCCGGCAGTCTTCTCACAATAGCTTTTCTTTTAGCCATCTCATACATTCCAATTGCGAGTGAGCCTGTTACTACAGCGGGCAAGGCTTCGGGTACAGCTGCTACAGCCAAGCTTATACCCCAAAGTATCATGTCAATCAGCTCATATCCTCTCAATATTCCTAGAAGTGCGACAAGTGCACAAACACTAAGAGCAAATATTGTCAACCACTTACCTACAGCATTCATCCTTCTTTCCAGGGGTGTTTCAATCTTCTCTTCCTCTTGAACGGTCTTAGCTATCTTACCGAATTCCGTGTTCATTCCGGTTGCAACCACAATCCCTAATCCTCTTCCATAGGTTACTACAGTTCCACTGAAGGCCATGTTAACTCTATCAGAAACTATAGTATCCTCAGGTAAAGGCTCAACATTCTTTTCAACTGGAACAGATTCTCCGGTCAAAGGTGCTTCATCAACCTTTAAATTATATACTTCGATAAGCCTAACATCAGCTGGAACTCTATCTCCAGCCCTTAGCACAACAATATCTCCTGGAACAATATCCTTTGAAGAAAGCACCTTCTCTCTCCCCTCTCTTATCACTGTTGCTGATGGTGCAGCAAGCCTCTTCAAAAGCTGTACAGCCTTTTCAGAACGATACTCTTGCACAAAACCTAAGAGTGCTGAAGCTATAACTATAGCAAATATTACAATTGCATCAAGAACTTCTCCAATAAGAAGTGAAAAGCCTGTTGCAGCAATCAAAAGTAGAATCAGTACGTTCTCGAATTGTTTGACAAAAATTTTCCACGCTGGCGTAGCCTTTTCTCTTTTAATTTCATTAAAACCATATGTTGCAAGCCTCTTCTTCGCCTCTTCTTCACTTAAACCTTCCATTGACGTGCCAAGTTTTTCTATTACATCATTGATTTTAAGTGAATGCCATTTTATATCAAGTTGAAGTGCCATTATCTTCTCCACCTTTATGTTTAGTAAAAAATTTTTATAAACTTTAGTTAAACCAAAAAGTTTTAAGTATAGTGTTGGAAAAGTTTGAGAGATACAAGTTGTTAGAAAATCATGGTGTCAAAAATGTTCTAATGCTCGCTAAGAAAAGAAAAAGTGTTAGACATTTTTCTAAAAACAATGTACCCCTTGAAAAAGTAATTTATGCTCTCAAAGTTGCGGTGCAAGCGCCTTCTGGAGCAAATAGACAGCCATGGAAATTTATAATAGTAGACGATCAAGTAAGAAAAGAGAATATTAGACAAATGTGTGAAGAGCAAGAAAAGCATTTCCATGAACAAGCTGATGAAGATCTAAAAGTTTGGTTTAAAGCAAAGAATATTTCATACAGTAAACCATTTTTAACAGAAGCT
>JACIWG010000286.1 GCA_014361085.1 Nitrososphaeria archaeon | reverse complement strand
ATAATAATGCTAGGAATATATGTTGCTGTAATTAGAGAAAAATAAAATATACCCTAACAAAAAAATTATTAGAATTATAAAGTGGAAGATTAACGGTCTCTAACAAATAATTCATTTAAACATGAAGTTTTAAATAAAACAGAAGAAACCCAAAAAATATTAAGGCCTCATTGAAAGCAAAATTATTATACTTGATTTTTAAAAGAGTGAACCTTTTGCATGTTAGAGGATAAAATAGTGAAACACCGCCTGTTAAAAGATCAAGAAGTATATGTGATAAAAATCCTATTCCGTAGGAAACAGAAATTATAACAGGATTCAATATATTAAATATTGTTTTTAGGGTAAAGTATAAAAGTGGAGAGGAAGATGAAAATGTTATGCAGTAGAACTCTGTGCCCGTATCTTGTATCCCAGTCAGGCAGTATTGCGCCTAGGAATGAAGAAAATTCTATAAATGTGAAGTTTAACCATGAGCCTGTGTTTCCAAATATGTAATATGTGAGAGTGAGTGCAAAAATGATGTGCGTACTTTTCTTGACCATCACATAATATATTGGAATAAAAATTAAAAAGCCTATATCAAAATTATTGTATAAGTTGTAGATAAACTTAAAATAAAATCTTTGGAAAGTTTATGGTATGAAGATACTAATTGCTGCAGATAATGGTGTGAGAAAAGAGCATTTTGAGACAGCCTTCAGGGAATTAGGAAAGGTGCATGATGTGAAAATTATTGAAGTTGACAGGAGCATACCTTTTACTCCAACAACAAGTTCTGAGAAAATAATTAGAGAGTATGTGGGTAGTCCAAGGCAGCTTATGCAAGAGATAGATGGTGCAGACATTCTTGTTGTAAACTATGCTCCAGTTACAGAGGAAGTTATGGATGCAAGCAAGAATCTCAAACTTATTGGTGTCACACGAGGGGGGCCTGTTAATGTGGACCTTCAGGCTGCAACTAAAAGGGGGATTTTTGTAGTTAATGCTCCTGAAAGGACTGTTGATGCTGTTGCAGACTTTACTATAGGGTTAATGATTGCTGAAGCAAGGAATTTGGCTAGAGCATATCATATGCTTAAGACTGGAAAGGTTTTGAAGATAAACCCTAGACTGTTTGGCGACGCTGTTATACAGGGTATTGAGCTTCCGGGAAAGACTTTAGGGATAATAGGTTTTGGTAGGATAGGCAGGGCTGTTGCTGTCAGGGCTAAAGCCTTTGGAATGCGTATACTGGCCTACGACCCATATGTTAGAGAGGATGAGATGAAAAGCTGCGGTGTTGAGGCAGCTGGTTTGGAGAGGCTGTTGATGGAATCAGATTTTGTATCTCTTCATGTTAGGCTTACGAAGGAAACTGAGCACATGATCGGTGAAAAGGAGCTTAAAATGATGAAGAAGACAGCCTATTTAATAAATACTTCAAGAGGAAAGGTTGTGGACGAGAAAGCTTTGTATAGGGCTTTAAAGGAAAGGTGGATTGCTGGTGCAGCATTGGATGTTGTTGAGGAAGAGCCTATAAGCCCAACTAATCCATTACTAGACCTAGATAATGTTACCATAACACCACATATTGCAGGCCTAACTCAGGAAGTGCCCCTTAAATCTGC
>JACIWG010000285.1:1061-1615 GCA_014361085.1 Nitrososphaeria archaeon | reverse complement strand
TGCGATTATTCCGCAAGTGGAGATTTCAAAGTAGAGATAATTGATGCGACACTGGATGACGTTTTCTCAAAAATAGATGAATCGATTGAAGAGAAAAGAAAAATGTGGGAATCAGACTGGCAATGGGAGTTGCTTGATGAAGTTAAAAGCGATTCTCTTGTATTAGTGGCTCCAACTGGTTCAGGTAAAACAGAATTTGCCCTATTGTGGGGTAGGAAAATTCTAAACAAGTTTATATACACCGTTCCGCTAAGGGTAGCACTGAATGACCTCTATTCGAGATTCAAAGAATATCTTGAGGGTGATTTTGCAAACAAACTTGGTCTTCTTCACTCAACAGCTTTTATTGAATATATAAAAGAAGAGAAAGAAGGTGGAGAACTGGATGTAGAGAATAAAGTAAACTCTTCCAGTATTCTTGCTCATCCAATAACTCTTGCCACACCTGATCAGGTATTCTTGGCATCTCTTCATTATTATGGGTCAGACAAAGTTGTATCCATATATCCGTATACCGCATTTGTTCTTGACGAAATTCAGAGCTACACGCCAGA
>JACIWG010000285.1:0-1051 GCA_014361085.1 Nitrososphaeria archaeon | reverse complement strand
GCTTGGTGGAAGAACATTAGTTATGACCGCAACATTGCCACCATATTACAGGCCATTTTTCAAATCCAATGAATTGGACCTTTCAGAGCTTAATGACAGACACAGAAAAATCTTAGAAGCCTTTAAGCTAAATGCAGAAATTTGCGACACTGAAAAGATTAAAAACAAAGTGAAAAACTATGAATTAAAAAGGCATAGAATTCAAGCTGTTGATGATTATCTAGTGAGGTATTCCAGTACTAACGATAAAGACTATGAAATAGAAGTAAACCAAACTAAATTGGTTGAAAAAATAACCGAACTCAGAAGCAGAGGTATAAAAAGCATTTTTGTCGTTCTAAATAATGTGAGTAAAGCTATTGCTGTGTATGAAAAATTGAAGAACAGCGAAGAATTAGGTAACACTTCAGTTTACTTATTGCATTCTCGACTGCTTGAGAGAGAAAAAGAGAGGAGAATTAACGAAATCAAAAACAAAATCGGTAAGGAAGATATAATAGTTGTTTCAACTCAAATTGTGGAGGCCTCGGTTAACTTAGATTTTGATGGTATGATTACAGAAATATCCCCAATAGACAGCCAGATTCAGAGATGGGGAAGGGTTTACCGCAATAGGAAAAATGATTACAACGACGAGCAACCAAATATTTACGTTTTTCTTGGTGAAAAAGACGAAAATAGGAAAGTAAAATTTGATAGAGGCACACTTGCCATCTATGGTGGTGAAATCGGAAAGAAGGTTCTTGAAAAGACTGCAGAAGAAATAATAAAGAAAAATGGAGAATTAATGAATTACGAGGATGAAAGAAAGTTGATTGAAGACGTTTTTAATTCGAAAGTTGATGGGAAAGAATTGTGGAAGTATTATCTTGAGGAGATATTAAAAACTCTGGACTTCCTCAAGTATTTCTCTGCTGAGAAGAAGTCACAAGCACAAAGGATTTTCAGAGAAATTGCTGGATTTCAGGTTGTCGTTCCTTACATAATGGACTTGGAGAACAACGACAGCCTTGAAAAACTTTCTGAAACAATAAAATCAGAAAATAAGGAT
>JACIWG010000284.1 GCA_014361085.1 Nitrososphaeria archaeon | reverse complement strand
AATCAATAAGAGTGATTGCAGTTTATGTGGTAAATGTGCTAATATTTGCCCAACTAACGCTTTAACACTTCATGAGGGACACATTTATTTTGATCATTCAAAATGTGTTGGATGCAACATTTGTGAGACAGCGTGTGAAAAAAAGTTGGTGAAATGTTATCAGGAAATTAGGACAGCCTTTCTTGATAAAAGTATAAAAGTGGTGTAATAGCTAGGGAAAGTGAACAGTATGTCAGAAATTTTGCCAGGAGTATATCTTATAATGAGAGAGAGAACCTACTTGTATAGGTCTCTTGTTGAATTATATAGGCCAAAGCTTGCTAAGCCTATGCTAGAGAATATTGCACAGGAACAGTTTCAAGCACTTGGGGAAACAATCGAAAATGGCTTTGACTCTATAAAGGGTGGGCACAGGATATTATGTGATTATGTTAAGGGAAAAGATGTTGATAAGTTAATAGAAGAGCTTGGTGTGGAATACAGTAGACTTGACAGCAAAGGTGTTTTTCTACAACGAAGCTATGATCAAAGAAGTAAGGAAGAACTATTTTCTAATCTAAAAAGGTTTTATCAGCAAAAAAGCAATGTTATTGAAAAGGGTATGGAACTGGATCATTTTATAAACCATTGCAATTACATGTTCAACCTCCTTTCCCAAAACAGAATAGCTATAATAAATAGGAAGGTGAATGATTTTTATGAAAACATCAGACTACAAAGGGAATTCCTTAAAGACTACATTTACAATTGGGTGCCTATAATGTGTCAACGATTATACAAGGAAAGCGAAAGCGAATTCTATAAAGGCCTTTCTATGCTTACTGAAGGGTTTATTAATGTTGATAAGGAAATATTCGATGAAGTAATAGAAGCTTGTAGAGAATTTATTTAAAAAATAATAAAGGAAAAAGAGTGAAATATAATCTACTTTTTCACTTTCAGTAGGGGGCAAGAGTTCACGCATTCAAAGCATTTGGCGCATTCTGGAGAAGCAATAGAATAGTCCTTGGCTATAGCCTTTAGCTCTGGAATATTCTCTTTCCATGCTCTACGGAGTAGTTCCTCTTTTGTTATACCCATTTTATTTGCTAACTCAGTGACCCTTGGATCTTCCTTAAACTTCATTCTAGTATATTCTAGGATTGGCACACCGTATTTGCAGGCTCTCTCGCACGAGCGGCATTCCCTGCAGTTGTCAACTGGCAACTTAACCTTATAATTGAACTTTTGCCCTATCTTAGAAAGTACGACATAGACGCCGCCGATTGGACAAATGTATTTGCAGAAGGTTCTCTGCTCTATTCCCTCAAGTCCCAAAGTTACTACTGCAACTGAACCTCCAATTAATGGACAACCTGTTGCTGACTTACATACTGCACCCACAGGACATACTGTACACCACGCAGGAGAACTTGCAATACCTGCTGCAATGAAAGAGCCGAAGGCGATTCCAACCTTATTTGAGTGCCTTCTAAGGAAGGAAGGAAGTTTAATAGGCGACTTTATCCTATTTGTTATTGGTGTTAATGCCTCATATATTGTTCCCATTGGACACATCCAGCTGCAGAAGAATCGGCCAAACAATATTGGCAGTATTATTAGTGGTAAAGCTGAGATTATTATCACAACATAAAAGGTTTTG
>JACIWG010000283.1 GCA_014361085.1 Nitrososphaeria archaeon | reverse complement strand
ACAGCACCCTTTAACTCCTCTTGAACCTCAGATGGTACACGTAAAGGCTTCTCACTTTTAAGGACATCTACCACAATCTTATCTTCCAAAGACATCTTTCTCTCCCGAAAACTGGAAACATACACATTTATAACCTATTCTAAAAAATAGTAAATCATCCACTTATCTATAACTAATTTGAAACTTTATATTAAACTAGAAGCCTATCTCCTACGATATAATATGGTTAAAGAGATTGTTAAAACAGAACGTGCACCAACACCTATAGGCCCATATTCTCAAGCCATAAAGGCTGGAAGTTTCCTATTCATTTCAGGTCAGGGGCCAATAGACCCGAAAACGGGGAAAAAGGTTGAGGGTGACATAAAGGAACAGACAAGACAAGTCTTAGAAAACATAAAAGGCATCCTTGAAGCAGCTGGATTAACGCTAGAAAATGTAGTGAAAGTTAACGTGTACCTAAAAAACATGAACGACTTTCCAAAAATGAATGAAGTGTATAAAGAATATTTTAGATTAAACTATCCTGCAAGAACTACAGTGCAAGCAATTCCTCCAGCAGATATAGACATAGAAATTGATGCAATAGCGTACTATTAAGGGTATTATAAAAGATTATAAGTTAGTAAGGTGCCCAGTTAATCAAACACTAGGTGGAAAAGAATGCTTGGTGGATACATGGGCAAAATTTTGAGAGTGAACCTATCAACTGGAAAAATTTGGGAGGAAGAGGAGAAGGACAATTTTCTTATAAAATATGTTGGCGGATATGGGACTGCAGGACGAATTTTATACGATGAAGTCAAACCTTGGGTTGAGCCATTTGACCCAGAAAATAGGCTGATCTTCACTACAGGACCAGTTACGGGTACAATAGCCCAGACCGCTGGAAGATTTACGGCAGTATTCAAATCACCTCTCTCAGGATATTTTGGAGATACAAGCTGTGGCGGTTTCTGGGGTCCCGAACTAAAGTTTGCAGGATATGATATGATCGTTTTTACTGGACGGGCACCAAAGCCTGTATTCCTATACGTTAACGACGGACAGGCAGAATTACGTGATGCTTCAGCATACTGGAGCATGGACGCAAGAAATGTTGACAGGGCCTTAAAGAAGGATCTAGGTGATCCGAAGGTTCAGGTTGCATGCATTGGTCCCGCTGGAGAAAATCTTGTAAGATATGCTGCAATAATGCATGATGAAGCGAATAGGGCTGGAGGAAGAATGGGTGGTGGTGCAGTAATGGGCTACAAGAATTTGAAGGCTGTAGCTGTAAGAGGCCATAAGAAGGTTCCTGTAGCAAACGAGGACAGGTTAAGAGCGCTTATGAAAGAAGTCATACAATTCTATTCGGTTGACGAAGGTGTAAAGTCCTTTAGGGCTGGAGGAACACCAGGATATTTTGCAACAGGCTGGCACATTGGTGATACTGGAGCATACAATTGGGCTAACGAACACTGGAAAGAATTCGATCCAGAAACACTATCTTGGCCAGGCGGTTTCGAAAAGATTCTTGCAGGAAACAGAAGCTGCTACAACTGTGCAATAGCATGTAGAAGAATTTCGAAAAAGGGTGAAGGAAAATATTCGTTGGAAGAAGATAATGTTGAAGGGCCAGAATATGAAACTCAGACTATGGC
>JACIWG010000282.1 GCA_014361085.1 Nitrososphaeria archaeon | reverse complement strand
TCTGAAACAATTGTATGGAAAAATGTTCAAGTCATAAAAGTTAGTCCAGACTCGCCTCAAAAACCTGTTAGGTTCATGGCTCTTAAGCAGGGTATGAAGGTAATTGTGCCAACACCAAGGTTAAAAGATGGTTTTCTTCTACTTGACCCAAAAACAGTGCCTGTAAACAGATACGAGTTCGCCTCAACAATCAAGGGTGCGTTCGTTTACGGTAAAAAGGTTAAGGTTAAAGATTTACCAGAAATAGACTTGGTTGTAGTAGGGAGTGTGGCAGTTAACTTATTTGGAGAGCGCATTGGAAAAGGTGGAGGTTATTCTGAAATAGAATGGGCACTGGTTTACGAGGAAGGAAAAGTTGGAGAAGGTACTCCTGTTGCTACAACAGTTCACGACATACAGGTTTTAGAAGAAAGGTTTGAGACAAAAGCTTACGATTTAATTGTAGACTGGATAATAACACCGACAAGGATAATAAAAACTAAGCCTCTTAAAGAAAAGCCTAAAGGAATATATTGGCAAATGCTTTCAAGCCAAAAGATACAGGAAATTTCAATACTATTTGAAAAGTGGAAGAATAGATTTCATGACCAGATGGTTTAAGTTTATATAGTGAACTGTTAAAAAAATTTAATTGCATGGAAGAGTTTGAAGAGTTTCCTGAAGAATTTTCTAAAATTGTTTTGGGAGCACATAAGAGTTTATCTAGGAGAAGAAATATTGAAGAACTTGAAAAGGAGCTGATTGAAAAGATTAGAGTTGAGGGAGAGGCTAGGCTTTCAAAGCTTTGGCTTACAAGCGATTGCCATCTATGGGAAATAGTTTATGCATTAAATCGGTTAAAGGAAAAGGGGCTTGTGGAAGAAAAGGAAGTTTAGGGAGACTGCATAAAACTTACAAATTCTCCAATATTACGTTTCTTGAACACATCGCTAGTCATCTTCTCTAAGCCTAATGTTGAAGACGGTGTTGAACCATAATCGTGCCCTGGATAAACTTCCACACTATCATCCAATTGAAGTAGCTTATTGAATAGGCTGTGATAAAGCTTTCTTGCATCACCACCAGGTAAATCAGTTCTACCACATCCTCCGACAAAAAGTGTGTCACCCGTCAATAGTTTGCTATCAACAAGCAAACATATGCTGTCTTCAGTGTGACCAGGTGTATGGATCACCTTTATTTTAATCGAGCCTAAATAGATAACACTTCCATCATCTAATTCTATATCCTTTTCCAAGTTCGAAAGTTTATGTGCTAGAACCTTTGAATTAAACCTTGTCTTGAAGAAGTCAACTTCAGCAACATGATCAAAGTGACTGTGAGTACATATAACGTATTTGAGTTTTAACCTATTCTCCTCTAACACTCTTACTATGGCTCTAACATTAAAGCTTGGGTCTACAACAGCAGCCTCCCTTGAAACAGTGTCAGCAATAATGTAGGAAAAATTGTCTCCAACCTCTTTAATCTGCTTAAAGAACATGCCATCTGAGTAGGTCAAGAGAATTATAAAATTTTTCCTATACAATTGTAGATAAAATTTAAAAATATGAAATATTGTATATGGGATAGGTTTGGAAAACTGGAGACTTATATTAAGTGAGGGGACAGCTGAATATAATATGGCAGTTGATGAGGCAGTGCTGACTCTAAACAATTTAAG
>JACIWG010000281.1 GCA_014361085.1 Nitrososphaeria archaeon | reverse complement strand
ATTATATTTTAAGTATCCTTTAGCAAAAGATTTTATTCTAAAAAATGTCAATTTAAAGATTAAACTTGGAGAAATAGTGGGTATAATGGGAGGAAATGGTTCTGGTAAAACTACACTTATTAAACATTTTAACGGATTACTTAAACCAACAAAAGGTTCAGTTACGGTATTTGGTAAGGACACGCGCGAAGAATCAGTAGCCTATTTTTCAAAGAAGGTTGGACTCGTTTTTCAAAACCCAGGTCATCAACTTTTCTCTGATACTGTATGGAATGAAGTTGCTTTTGCCTTAAAAAATTTTGGATTTGATGAAGAGGTTGCAAAGAAAAGAGTTAAATGGGCTTTAGAATTCTTTAATCTAATTCAATATAAAGATGTTTCCCCCCTATTGTTGAGTGGTGGTGAAAAAAAGAGATTATGTTTAGCCTCTGTTCTTGCGTGGGATCCGGACTTTATTATACTTGATGAGCCTACAGTTGGGCAAGATTTTCTCCAAAAGGAAAAGCTTAGGGAAATTATTAAAATGCTTGCAACCCAGAACAAGACAGTTATAATCGTGTCCCATGATGTTGAATTTATTTGGCTTCTGCAGCCTAGAGTAATATTAATCTCTAATGGAATGATCGTTAGAGACGGTGATTGTAGAAGAATTTTTAGTGATTCAGAAGCACTAGAAGAATGTGGTATTACAAAACCTCAACTTATTGAACTTTATGAAGAACTTTTTCCACTGCTTGATAAACCTCCTATTGACCTTCTTGAAGCACGTGCAATGATTTTAAAGCTATTTAGAGGTTGAGATAGAATGTTTTGGTTAGCAGAAGGCTTAATATACAGACGTCAGGACAGTTTCGTGCACTCTCTTGACCCAAGAGTAAAGTTGACTATTTCACTATCACTTTTTATACTCTCACTCTTCAGCAATACAATTTTTGAATTTGCTATACTATTATCAACTATCTTCATTTTAGGAGTTATTTCTAAGGTGTTTAGAAGGATGATAAAAACTATAACATTCTCTCTCTCATTTGTGGCAATGATCTTTATAATAAACTTGCTAGTAGGATATGAACTTATTTTCTCCATAATTATCTCATTACGTTTTATTGCAATAATTTCCTCCTCCTCTATCTTCTTCTTAACGTCTTCTCCTGATGAGCTTGACCTTGTTATGCGTTCTCTACACTTACCTTACGATTTAATATTTGCCTTTGTCACAGCAGTTCGTTTTGTACCAGTAATATTATTGGATGCTCTACAAATAATAGACTCTCAACGTTCTAGAGGTCTTGAAATAGAAAAGGGTAATTTATTTAAGCGTATTCGTAATTACATTCCAGTATTGGTACCATTAATTGTTCAATCGATTATAAGAAGTGAGGAATTAGCTGAAGCAATGGAGTCTCGAGCTTATGGTTTTTCTAAAAAAAGAACATCATATTATAGATTAAGTTTTAGGCGACGGGACTATTTTGCACTATTTTCATGTTTATCATTTATAATCTTATTTATACTTCTTATTTATTATTTTAGAGTTTAAAGTGGATGGGTATGAGTTACATAATTGTAGACCATAGGGAATCAAAATCTAGTATACCATGTCTACTAAAATCGATGAATATCAATTTTATTTTTAAATTTTTAGAAGTCGGTGACTATATAATTAACCCTGAAA
>JACIWG010000280.1 GCA_014361085.1 Nitrososphaeria archaeon | reverse complement strand
CAGGTTTCCTGAAAGCATAAGATACTTGCTTAAGAAGGGGAAAGTTGATGAAATAAAAAAGATTTTAGAAGATACAGGAATATCATCTAATGTAAACGATTTAAAGTTTGAAGAAAATGCATCCAAGATGAGAAAATATGGTTTAAGGGACCTGCTGTACTCAAAATATCTTAAACGTACAATATTACTCTTTATCCTGTGGGGTGCACTAGTTTACACATATCATGGAATTTTCTTGTGGCTTCCAAGCATTTACTCAAAACAATTTAATCTAACGGATGTCCAATCAATCTGGTGGACATTACTGGTTACATTATTTCAGGTGCCAGGATACTATTCTGCATCATATTTGCTTGATAAGATAGGAAGAAGGAAAGTTCTAATCATTTACCTAATTTTAGCAGGTGTAGGGTCAGCGCTTTTAAGTCTAAAAATAGACATTTCATGGATATTTTTATGGAGTTCGGTAATCTCATTCTTTAACTTGGGTGCGTGGGCTGGATTGTACGCTTACACACCAGAACTATATCCTACAGAGATAAGGGGTACAGGATCAGGTGCTGCTGCAAGTTTTGGGCGAATAATGGGTGTGTTCGCGCCATCTATAACAGGCTATCTTTTCGCTACAACAGGGTTAACTGGCCCTTTCACAGTATTCTCTTTAGTACATATTTTTGCAGGCTTATCTATTCTAGCGCTTGGAATAGAAACTATGGGAAAATCTTTGGAAGAAATTTCTGAAGCATAGCATTCATTTACTACAACAAAAATTTATAGTATTGAGTAGGTGCTCATTCTAGCATCCTTATCAACTTGCCTTCTTACTATAACACCTCTTCTTAATAGAAGGTTTAATGCATAGTCGACAGTTCTGGAAGGTAATCCTGACCTACTTATTAACTCCATCCTATTTAATGGTCCCTCGTACTCTAGTATCTTGTACACAAGTTTAGCGCTGGGAGGTAAGCCTTCTAGTGAAAGATAAGGTTTTCTAAAACCAATTCTTTTAGAAAGTCTTGCATCTAGGTCCAAAATATTTTCCATATTAATTTTCAAAAATTTAGCCTTATACTTTGACCTGTAAACTGTAATTGTATCAGAATCTATTGTCCACCTTATCTGTCCATCCACTACAATAACATTCTCATTTTTTATCAGATCCCCAACATATATTACCCTGTCTGATGATGTGACAATCGGCTTATGTGTTGGAACAAGACTGTTAACTGAAACTATAACAAAAGCATCCACATCCTTAACAATTGGGCCACCTGCTGAAAGAGCGTACGCTGTTGAACCTGTAGGTGTTGCAATAATAACACCGTCTGAAACATCCCTCCAAACTATTTCATTGTCAATGTAGAGTGTGTACCTAATAAGACTTCCACTTTCTCTAGAAAATATTGCAAGCTCATTTAATGCAGAAGGTAACTCGATATCGCCAACCTTAGCACATAACCTTATCCTTTCATCTACTATAAAATTGCCTTGAACAATTTCTCTAACTATGTCAGGAAAACTGTCAACTCCCGCTGTAGCAAAAAAGCCTCTACTTTTACTACCATACAAACTTATTATAGGAACTTCTCTATTTGAAAGTCCAAGCAAAGTTTTCAAAACAATCTTATCACTGCCGATAACACAAACATAATCTGCTCTAAAATCTTCGAAAAATACAAAACC
>JACIWG010000279.1 GCA_014361085.1 Nitrososphaeria archaeon | reverse complement strand
AGGGAAACCGCTCCACAGTATGTTATAGATTCACCGCCTGGCACATACGATATAACTTTAGGCCATACCGGTGTATCTATAAAAGAATATATTACAGAAAGTGTTTATGCCGCGAGAAAAAAGAATGTTGTAGTAGAAATCGAGGCAGACCATCTGATAATAGGTTCTTCTCTACAGGCTGTGCAAAGGCTTTATGAAGTGCGTGAAGGTTCAGCATTGGATAAGGATATAATAGAATCTTCTATGGAATATAATAGGAAAGCAATAGATGAGGCTGTAGGAACAGGCTGCGTGAACGCTTTCACTGTCGACGCAACAAGCCTAATAGATTATAGTGTAATGGAATATTCTCAGGAAAAGGTGTACGAACTTTTTGAAGAAAAGATTAAAGATGGTAAAGAGTTGCTTAAAAAGTACGCTAACAAAAAATTTCTATTCAGTTGGATAAATGGTAGAATATACAGGGTCAGTTTTACAGAAGAAGATGTTATGAAGGCAGCTTTAGCCTTCTACAAGAACCTAGAGGTTACAGGACAACTTTACTCCTATATTGAGGATAAAATGAATGGCCAGCCCTTCGGCTTCGAGATAGCCTTGGACGAAATCCCCGTCTACACTGGTAAGGAGCTAGCCCTATACTTGGACATGTGGAAGTCTATGGGAAAGCATGTGGACTTTATTGCACCATACGTGGGCTTTAGGAAAAGGGAAGATTATACTGGAAGCCTTGAAGAGCTTGAAGGTAGGCTAAGTTTTTTGGCGGCAATAGCTAACGGATACGGTTGCATGCTCTCACTGCATTCTGGAAGTGGTATGACACCATATACTGGAAAGGGTGAAGGCGTATACGATTGTATACTTGAGGCTACAGGAGGCCGTGTAAAGTACAAAATTTCAGGAATCTATGTTGAACTACTACTAGAACTTTTAGCCAACTCGAAGGAAGGTAGGCGTAGGAGAGTTTTTGAAAAAGTGTTCGATGACGTAAGAGCATACATTGAGGAGCAGATAAAGCTTAACACTCCATTCGCTAGTGAAGGTTTGAAAGAAAAGTATAGGTTATATTTAGAAGGTTTGAGAACTGGCCGGTGCAAAGAGAGGGACAGTAGAGCTGACTTCTTTAGACACTACTCTTTCATAGCATTAAACCTGCGTGACCATTCAGGAAAAAGGTATCTAAAGGAAATGCTTGAAAACCTTTATCAAGAAGATAAGGAATTCAGAGATCAAGTTGACCATGAAGTTAAAGCTCTCACATTAAGGCTAATAGATGGTCTAAACTTTTCAAACAACATGCAAAATCTCAGCTATTAAAAAAATTTATATCAATTTATTGCAGTCGTCAAATAATTGTGTTGAAGCCTATGCTAGCTAAAGTTTCTCGAACAACCTCCAAATCATGCTGTGAAGGATTACAGTATTGTGAAGCCCACAAAATGTTCCTTGGTAAAGTGTAAGGTTCTCCTAAAATTGGGTTTACGCGGGCATAAAATTTGCACCTAGAACCTTTAAGCATGTTTAACACCTCTTTAGCCTCTAGCTTAAAGCTTTCCAAATCCATTTCCTTTATAACCGGAATTCTAACCTCCATTTCAACCTCACTTTCGCTGACCACCTTTAAACTTTCTAGATAAGAGTTCCACATCCTATCAGAGCTTCCTTCATCGAGTCCATAAAGTTGAAGATGGGGAATCTTCACGTCTGTT
>JACIWG010000278.1 GCA_014361085.1 Nitrososphaeria archaeon | reverse complement strand
TGCTCAGGCAAAGGGAGCAAGTATAGTCTACGGTATAGAAAGGTTAAGGTTTAAGGAAAGTAACAGAGTTGATGTTATGATAGAAAATCTTAAGAAAATGGGTGTGAGAACAGAGTTAGGAGAAGATTCTTTGAAAGTTTATGGATCAAAGCCTTTGGGTGCGACAATAAACCCTTACAATGACCATAGGATTGCTATGGCTTTCGCAGTATTAGCTCTTGTTGCTGAAGGGGAAACAAGAATATTGGATGGAGAATGTGTAAACAAATCATTTCCAGAATTTTGGGATGTTATGAAAGGTTTAGGAGCTAATGTTGAGGTGATAGAATGAGTGGAGACAGTTTAGGGGAAATGTTTAGAGTAACAAGTTTTGGAGAAAGCCATGGCAGGGGTGTTGGAGTTGTAGTTGAAGGTTGTCCAGCTGGACTTGAAATTTCCGTGGAAATGATTCAAAAAGAGCTTGATAGGAGAAGGGCTGTGCAAAACTTGTACTCTACACAGAGAATGGAGGAGGATAGGGTTGAAATCGTTTCAGGCGTATTTAATGGGTTTACTACAGGTGCACCTGTATGCATGATTGTATGGAATAGGGAGTTTGATTCAAAATCATATGATAGTATAAGGTTTACACCGAGGCCGGGACATGCAGACTATACTGCTTACATGAAATATGGGGGGTTCAATGATTATAGGGGAGGTGGAAGATTTTCTGGGAGAATAACTGTAGGATTTGTTATGGCAGGAGCTTTAGCGAAAAGGATACTATCAATATTAAACATTGAAGTTATAGCTTACACTGTCGAGATAGCTGGTATAAGGGCTAAGATAAAAGACATTTTCGAGGCTAAAGAGAATATGAGGAAAAGTATTGTAGGATGCCCTGACCTGGAAGCTTCAAAGAAGATGATTGAGGCAATATCTTCAGCTAAAGAAGACGGTGACAGTGTCGGTGGAGTTATAGAATGTGTTGCATTAAATGTTCCAGTAGGATTGGGTGAACCAGTCTTTAAAACGTTAGAAGGTGAGCTTGCAAGAGCATTTTATGCGATACCAGGTGTAAAGGGTGTAGAGTTTGGTGCAGGATTCGATGTTGCCAAAATGAGGGGGTCAGAAAATAATGACCAATATATTTTGAAAGGAGGAAAGGTTTTGACGAAAACAAACAATTGTGGAGGAATATTGGGTGGTATAAGTAATGGTATGCCAATAGTCTGTAGGGTGGCGGTTAAACCTCCATCCTCAATTTCTAGAGAACAGGATACTGTAGACTTAGCACGAATGGAGGAAGTGAAGCTGAAGGTTGTTGGAAGACATGATGCCTGTATAGTACCTAGAGCTTTACCTGTTGTAGAAAGCATGATGGCGATAGTTTTAGTAGATAATGCTATGAAGACGGGAATTGTCCCAAGAGTTTTAAAGACGTGAGAACATGAGTGATGAACTAAATATTTTGAGAGAAAAAATATCTGCCTTAGACGAACAGATATTGAAACTTTTGGCTGAAAGGGTTACTGTTGCAAAAGAAATTGGTAAGATAAAAAGAGAGCATGGGAAGCCTATTACAGATAGAGAGAGGGAGAAGCAAGTTTATGCAAAAGTTAGAACATATGCTGAAAAAATTGGATTAAATCCTGAAGACTGTGAACAGGTTTTTAGGAAGATAGTTAAAATGTGTAAAAGAGTCCAGTACAAGCTTTAGATTATAGGAAATGAAGCCA
>JACIWG010000277.1 GCA_014361085.1 Nitrososphaeria archaeon | reverse complement strand
CTTAACCTTTGCTAAAGAAGGTGCAGATATAATTGTTAACTACCTAACTCGAAAAAATAATGCAGAAAATGTTGCAAGAGATATAGAGGCGTTTGGAAGGAAAGCACTAATTGTAAAGGCGGACGTTTCTAATAGGGAAGAAGTATTTCAAATGGTTAACGAAGGGATAAAGAATTTTGGAAAAATAGATATTTTAGTTAATAATGCAGCCTTTTTAGGGAAAACCACTGAACCACTAAATTGTACACTTGAGGAATGGGAAAGATTTTTTAAAGTAGATCTTGTTGGTACATACTTTTGTATACAAGCCGTTGCCCCCTACATGATGAATCAAAGATATGGAAAAATAATTAATATTTCTTCCACAGCAGCTCTAGGTGGTAGAACTGTAAGTAATGTAGCGTACGAAGCAGTAAAAGCAGGAGTTGTTCTCTTGACGAAAAGATTTGCATATGAGTTGGGACCATATAATATAAATGTTAATTGTATAGCACCTGGTATGACTAGAACTGAAAGCCTGTCTTCTGTTGGGTTTACTCCTGAAATAATCCAAAAAATTTCTGAAACTAGAGCATTAAGAAGGATTGCTGAACCTTCTGAAATAGCCAATGTCGCACTATTTCTTGCATGTGAGGAATCAAGTTATGTAACAGGACAGGTTATAGTTGTTGATGGAGGGAAATTCGACTATCTCTCACATGGAATGTAATAGATAGGGGTAATATTAATTGGTATATTCAACAGCTTGTGATGTACTTATAGTGGGAAGTGGTGCTGCTGGATTAAGGGCGGCTATTGAGGCCGTCAAGCGTAAAGTTGATGTGATACTTGTTTCAAAAGATGATATAGGTTCTAACAATTGTACAGCTGTCTCGGCAGCAGTAATAAGCAGTTCTATTGTACATTTAGAGCCAAAAGATTCTCCGGAAATACATTATGAGGATATTGTGAGAAAAGGAAGATTCTTATGTGAACATAATTTAGCACGCATTCTTGCATATGAAATCCCTTGTGAAATATTAATGCTGAAAGAATTGGGTATAAGATTTAGTATGGTAAGAGATAAAATAAGTTCTGGCTGGGCACCAGGTCATACATATCCCCGGGGTTGTTTTTGTGTTTCAAGATCAGGTCTAGAAATTACGAAACCCCTTAAAAATGAAGCCTTAAAATTAGGTGTAAAATTTTTACCTAATGTCATGGTAACGCAACTCATAACAGATTTAATTGATGAAGGTGTAAATGGTGTGATCGGTATAAATAGGGAGACAGGGGAACCTATTTTAATTACAAGTAAATCTATAGTTCTTGCTACAGGAGGTGCTGGTGGCATTTATAAGTATACTGATAATCCTTCCTCCATGACTGGAGATGGATATGTACTTGCTTACGAGGCTGGTGCAGAGCTTATTGACATGGAATTTGTACAATTTCATCCTGCAATAGAACATCCTCAATTACCAAAACATAATGTACCGTACCATTCTTTGATAGCTAGGGGTGCAGTTTTCAGAAATGCTCTTGGAGAAGATATATTCAGAAAGTATAACTTGGTTGATACTAAGGAGATGACCAGAGATATTGTTTCAAGAATTATGATGACTGAAATTCTTGAAGGACGAAGTATTAATGGAAAGATTATGCTTGAAATTTCAGACGAAACTCAGCTTTATTCCTTTGATAAAGTATTTCAAAAAATAATCCAGCTCCAAGATATAAAGGTAAAAGAGAAGCTACTGCT
>JACIWG010000028.1 GCA_014361085.1 Nitrososphaeria archaeon | reverse complement strand
CTATATTTTTTGAATATTTTTTAGAAAACTTATTAATTTAGTCTAGATTGATTATTTTAAACCCTTTATCATTTATTAAATAGATTTTTGAAGGTTTTTTTGTAAATAAGCCGACTTCAATTACACCGGGTTGTAATTTTATTTCTTTTTCTATGTTAGGTGGGTCAGTTATTTCTTTAAAAGTTACATCCAATAGCATGTTCCCATTTTCTGTAAAAATTGGAAAACCTCTTATGTCCTTTCTTATTTCTGGTACACCATTAATTTTTTTCAGATAATTTGAAATAAAATTGATAGAGAATGGGGACACTTCTATTGGTACTGGACAATCAGTACCTAGTTTGCTTACAAATTTTTTATTTTGAACTAACAGAATTATCTTTTTTGAATTGTACATTAAAATCTTTTCTTTTAAAAGGGCGCCGCCGCCACCCTTTATAGAAAAAAAGGTTTTTTCTTCAATTTGGTCTACGCTGTCTATATACAAGTCAATTTCCCCAGAAGTTATAGTGTCAGTGACTTCTAAGCCGTTTTCTTTTAATTTAAGTAATATTTGATATGAAGTTGGGAGATATTTTGTGCCATTTTTACAGATAATAGAAAGGTTGTCTAGAAACGCTGACACTGTCCTTCCACTGCCTACACCTACAATTTTTGACTTTCTTATTTCGTCTATTAAGGATTTAGCAATTTCTAAAAAAATGGTTGAAAAGGACAACTAGCTAGTCTCCTCCACATCAATTTGTTCCAACTTTTCCAGAGCCTTTAGTATTTCTTCTCGGTAACGTTTGAGTTCTCTTTCTATAGAAGACTCAAGTGGCCTAGGGGGCCTTTTTTCAACTTTAGTTGGTGGTTGTGTAGGTTGTGTAACTTTTTCTGATGAAGGTATTTGTGGAGTGGATTTTATTTTTTGTACATCAAGTCTGTTGATGGCTTTTTCAAGCTTTTTATCAACTTCATCAATCTTTCTAGAGAGTAAATTTACAAGTTCATTTCTCAGATTTTCAAGTTCACTTACTTCTATTATTAGTTCTAAATTTTCAAGCTTTTTATCTACTTCTTGTAATTGCTCTTTGTACTTTTTAACTAGAAAATCTCTTTCGTCCTTTGAAATTTGGTCCTGTGCTTCCAGCTCAAATACACGGGTTATTGCACTACTTAAAAGATCCTTTTCAAGCAATAAAGTTTTTACTTCTTGCTTAGCACTTTTAGCTTCTTCTTCAGGAATTGTTAATTGTTTAGTTGGTGGTGTAGAATAGCTTATTTTAGATTGCTTTTTAACTCTAATTCTATATATTAGAAAACTTATAATACCAGTAGCAAAGGAGCCCACGGCAAGACCGACTACTAGATCATTTAGAGACATTTACAATCTATCTTGTCAAGTATATAATTTAAATGTATTGGTATACTATTTATACTTCCTAATGAATTTAGGGTAAATTATTTTCTAAGTTTTTTAGAGTAACCGAATCCACAACTTGCACATCTTTTTTTACGAACATGAAAAGAGGGTTTACCGCATCTTCTACATATTATGTGGGTTCGAGGGCGTTTTCCCTTCATTCCAAAAGAGGAAGTACCTTTCAACTATTTTCACCTTTTATGGGGATGGGGAAATTAGTATAACATTGTCGCCACGTACAACGATTGTACCTAATGCTGAGGTGCGTCCATCATCTAATATTTCTTCTGACTGTTCAAGTAAAAAGTTCATATGCTGGTCATAACCTTTTAGGACACCACGTATTGCACGGCCACTTTTTAGTTTTATTAATACTATTTTGCCCAAACTTTTTTCTAACATTTTGACTGCTAAGTCTAGGGACAATTTAGATCGCCTGCTGATATCAACTCTAAAAACCTTGTTTATTTACCTTACTTTTTTATGAATTCATGCGATAATATGTATAGTAAGTCATGTTTTGTGATAAATTTAAGAGGGAAAAATATGTTAGGGAGTGTGTGCATCAGTTTTATCTTTCCAAAAAAGATACAAAAAAGATAGAGGAGGAGATAAAGAATAGATTCAGAATTGGATTTGAGGAAATAGAATACGTAGGTAATCGTGTAATTGAATTAGATAAAGATACAAAAATTTTTGTCTTAGGAAAGATTATTTTAATTAGGGAAAAAGAAAAAATTTTTCCTTCACTAGCTTGCGAAGAGAACTTTCTTTCAAAGTTCCCATCTATAAAAGTTGATGCTGGTGCAATACCTTATATATGTAGGGGGGCAAAAATAATGAGGCCGGGTATAGTGACTTTTGAAAAAAATTTTAATCTTAATGATATAGTATGTATAAAGGAAAATACTTACAATAAATTTATTGCTATAGGAGAGGCGTTAATGAACAAAGAGGATGCGGAGAAAAGAGAAAGGGGGCCGGTATTAGATAATTTGCATTACATTGGAGATAAGTATTGGATATATTTAAAAAATGCTAGGATAATCTAATAAGTGGATTTAAGATAATGATTTTGTTGATTCTAGTATTGGATAATGATTCTAAAAATTTTATCAACAGCTTAAAATATGCTAACATTTAAAAAGAAGTTCGGAGCAAGTAAATAAGAAGGCGTTGAGCCTTGTCAAGCGAATTAATTAATAAAGGAAAACAAGAAGGAGTAAAGATGATCCTAAAGGCGTATCCTTTAAAGTCACTTAGTGAAATTGAGAAGGTTAAGGAAGACCTTGAAAATAATACAATTGTAATTTTAAGAATTACACCTTTAGCTCAAAAGAATATTGATGAATTAAAAGAGGCTGTTAGTAAACTCTATGAAATAGCCACCTCAAGCGGGGGAGACATTGCCAGATTAGGTGAAGACAGAATTATCCTTACACCCCCCTCAGTTTATATATGGAGAGGCTAAACCAATCTTATTGCATCAAGACAAGAAGGTGCAATTGATGGTATATGGAAGAATTTTTTGATGTTATTACTTACATTAATTGTCTTATTCTTTTCCCCATGATTAACTATTACATTTTTAAGCTTTGGCCTAAGTTTTGATATAAATTTCATAATCTGATTGTAATCGCTATGCCCACTAAATCCGACTACCTGATCAACTTCACATTTTAAATCTATAATTTTTATTTTGCCTTCATCATCTATTATACTTATCTGTTTTGCACCATCAAGAACACGTCTACCTAATGTACCGCTTATTTGATAAGATACAAAAAGCACCTTATTACGTTCGTCTCCAGCTAAAGCTTCTAAGTATCTTATTGAGGCACCTCCTTCAAGCATACCAGACGTAGCCATTATTATAGCCGGACCCTGTTGCAAAACTTCCTCCCTTTCATCGGGCTTATTTACTATTGTAAAATACTCTGATTCAAAAGGATTTATGCCTTGTTCAATGATCGATGCTCTTAACTCAGAAGAAAGATAGTCAGGAAATGTAAAATGTATTGCGGTAGCATCCGTTATCATTCCTTCAATAAATACCGGGCATTCAATTATTTCTTTTGCTCTTAAATAATGGTCTAAAACCAACATAATCTCTTGTGCACGCCCTACAGCTGGTACAGGTATCAAGACTTTACCACCATTTGATAACGTACGATTTATTGTATTAACAAAGTATTTTTCAACTTCTTCTCTTGGAGGCATTATGTCATCCTTAGAACCATAAGTACTTTCAACTATCAGTGTTTCAACCCTTGGAAAGCCATATTGTGCAGCTTCTAACAATTGTGTTTTTTCAAATTTAAAGTCACCTGTATATACGAGATTATAAACACCTTCACCAAAATGTAAGTGGATAGAGGAGGAACCTAGTATGTGCCCAGCGTTATTCAGTATTAACTTAGTATCTGGCGAAATATCTGTGACTGAACCATATGGTAATGGGATACAATGTTGTATCATATCCCTTAGATCCTTTGCATCAAACAATTGGCTAGTGTTCTCTGAAGATGAAACTTTAATAAAATCTGATAAGAGAAGACTCATAAGATATAGAGTGGGTTCTGAACAGTAAACTGGACCATCGTATCCATACTTAAAAAGAACAGGTAAAAAGCCGCAATGATCCAAGTGTGCATGACTAATTATGACAGCATCAAGTTCCTCCAAATTTTTTAGGTACATGTCCAGACGAGGATATGCATCAATAGGATTTTTTGTTCCAGGATTTATACCACAATCAATCAATATATTGCTTTCATTAGTTTTTACATAAACGCACGAACGACCTACTTCTTGGAAACCACCTAAGAAAGATACGACAACTTCTATTTTGTCATAAATTTTAGGTCTAAAAATGTATTCTCCAACTTCTTTAAGAATACGTTCTCTATTGGCCCAATCAGATTGAAGTGCATAATATACCTGTTCTAATCCTTCAGATTTTATTGAAGAAGCTTTTCTAAACTTTGGCCGCCATCCTGTAAGAGAGAAGATCTCTTGATTTTGTTCACCTATTGTTGAATAAATTTTATGTATATCTTTAAGTTCAATGAATACTTCTCCTAAAACTTTATCGAAAATGAAACGGTCAACAGAAACATCTTTTGGAAGCATATTTAATATAATTTCTTTTGTCTCTGCTTCACTTTTTCTTATCGATTTGTCTGCTCTTATTACAATTCTTTTTTTAAGTGATGAAACTATATCAGATATTATAAAACTATTTTCTATAAAAAAGCTTGGATTTTTTGTATAAATTGCAAATCTAGGACCTTCATATTCAATAGTTGTAACTTGAGCTTCCGGAGGTATATTTTGTAAAAAGATTGCTGCTGACGCTTTTTCAGAATTTTTGTGCTGCATCTTTCTTACCGTAACTCTTCTATTAACTTATTTTTTTCATCTTCGGACAATTCACGATAACCATTTGCATCTATAATTCCTACGTCAAAGCTTTCTCCTGTCGCGGTATCTCTTTTCATTGCCGCAAGAATTGCTTTTACCGCTAATTTAATACCGTCTTTTATTGACAGTGAGGGAGAATATTCTGATTCTAGTATTGAATAGGCAATGGGAGAACCGCTTCCTGTAGAGGCCAAATATTCTTTAGTTAAAGAGCCAAAGAAATCAATTTGGTAAAGTGAAGGAGATGTATCTACACCCCCTATAATAACCTGAGTGATATAAGGGAAAAGACGGCTTGACATAAATATGTTTGAGGCTAATGTGGCTGCGGCTTTAACTGGAATTTTTGTCTGTTTTTCTAGTTCATACCTTCTTATATAGAACATTAATATGTCAATTACATTTTGAGCGTCTGCTACAGTACCAGCTATTGTCATCGCTAAATGATTTGATAGTCTGTAAAGTTTTTTTCCTTTTTTGTGCGCAATATATCCATCTGCGGTAACCCTTGTATCAGTAGCGAAGACAATTCCATCTGAGCATACAAGTCCAACTGTAGTTGTTCCATGATATATTTTAGCCATATTTTTTCTAAAATTTATATTCAATTTTTATCAACACACCCTTTAATTATATTGTACTTTATCGAGGGGTTTTAATTAGGGTTTAAATAAATGTTTCCTAAATACTCTGTAATATGAGTTTTCATTATATGGAATTACCTAGGATAATTTTAGTAGGTAATAATGTGTTAGAAAAGTTGGGGGAATTTATAAACAGAGTTTGTGATGGAAAAAGAATTCTTATTGTAACGGATAGTAAGTTAAAGGAATTATATGGGAAAAGAGTTGAAGAAACTTTAAAGATAAATGATATGATACTTTTTTGGGAAATTATTATAAATGCTGATTTCGAGAATGTAAAAAAAGTAAAAAATAAAATTAATGAAGAGAAAATTGATTTAATTATTGGAATGGGAGGAGGAACATGTATTGATGTTGCCAAGTTAAGTGCATATGAGACAAAAAGATTATTTGTGAGCATGCCAACTAATGCTGCCCATGATGGAATAGCCAGTCCTTTTGCATCTATAAAGGATAGTGGAAGACCATATTCAATTGTTTCTTCTTCACCTTCAGGTGTATTAGCAGATATTGAAATAATTTCTTCAGCACCAGAAAGATATTTTCGAAGTGGATGCGGGGATTTAATAGCCAAAATAACCGCTGTAAAGGACTGGCAACTTGCAAGGGATGAGAAAGGAGAATATTATGGAGAATACTCTGCAAGTCTGGCTCTTCTAAGTGCAGATGTCGTGATCAGAAATTCTGGAAAAATAGGATCTAAACCGAAGGAAAAAATCAGGGATGTTGTTGAAGCATTAATTAGCGCTGGTGTCGCCGCAGGAATTGCTGGAAGTAGTAGACCGTGCAGTGGGTCGGAACATCTATTTAGTCATGCATTAGACGTTATTGCTCCAGGAAAAGGGTTGCATGGTGAAAAATGTGGTATTGGAACCATTTTAATGGCTAAATTACATAACTTGGATTGGGAGAGAATAAAGATTGCATTAGAAAATATTGGTGCGCCAACAAGGATAAGAGACATAGGTGTAAGTAGGGATGAAGCTATAAAAGCACTACTATTGGCACCAAGAATAAGAGAGAGATACACCATTCTACATAAGATGAATCTTTCTAAAGACGACGCTCTTAAGTTAATAATAGATACAGGTGTGGATTAATGGGTTCGTCAGCGGTAAGATGAAGAATTTCTATTTTAATGTAAAATTATGTATACATTCTCCATGTATGTCCACATTTAGTACACCGGTAAAATTGGGTGGGAGGTTCATCACCGCTCCTTGTTTGCAATAACCACCAATACGCTCTATTGTTCCCACACTTTGGACATTCAATCTCAATTGTTGGCATTGTATCTATTTTTGATTCTTTTTCGCTTAATACCTTAATAGGTTTATTTTCTTCCTTTTTCCCCTCTAAAGAACTTAGAACCATTGGCTCGTATACTTTGTTACATCTTGGACAATAATACCTTAATACTGTCTTACCATTCTCTTTAAACTGCTTTATTTTCAACCGTGAATTGCATACTTCACAAAATTTCATGCTTCATTCACCTTCTCAGTTTTACCTAATGATGATATAGCACCGTACAAATTGGAGAGTTCCTCCTTAAAAAGGAGAGCGGCATCAACTAAACATTTTTCTGGAGAGACATCTTTTGATATTATCCTCATTGATACCTTTCCAAAAAGTGGATGAGGCGGTGTAACTCCTGCAAAGGAAACATTAGGATGCTTTATTAATATAGACTGTAATGCTAGGGCTATACTCATATCTATTGAACCCAATTCAATCTCTTTTGGCAAAGTTTTTTGATCTGAACTCATTCCCAAATTTGCCCTTTATTTAGTGCTTTTTAAACATTCCGAAATCACTAGACAATTTTCTTTCATCCACCATTTTGCAATCTACGCACTGTATGCGTCTTCCTACAACTTGAACATCTCCACCACAAAAGCTGCACTTGGTATAGATTACACCATACTTTTCATCATTTATAGAAAGATGGATCAAATTATTTGTCAAACTTATTACCTTTGCTTTTATCAAATCTCCAAGTTTTAAAACAATTTTTGGACCAACATTTCCAGCAAAAGATCTTAGAATAAGTAATCCGATAAATTGTGAATGAACAGGTTTATTGTTTATTTCTAGAATCCTTACAGATACAATCCCACCTTGTGTTTGATCCACAATACCTATTATTTCATCATTGACTTTTGGAATACCTAAATTCATGCTCTTTGGAATAACTTCTACAATTTTTGATTCAAAATCAAAAGAGGCAGTTCCAATAACCTTTGATCTAAGATTATAATTTTCTTGATAAACATTTTTTGAAGGTATAAACTCTTCAATAACACCTACAATATCTCCTGGTAGACATAACTTTTTCTTTTTGTACTCCAAGCCTATCTCCTACCTTTTCAATCCTTTGATTAAATTTTTTGGCCTTTTAAATATTCTATGAGTTTATAACCATATTGTAAAGAGAGAACGGGTTTGTCAAAAAAATCTTCGCTAATGCGTGGACAGGCAGTTTCAATGAATGCATCAATATTTTGGAACTCATTTAATTTGTCATTTGAGATTTCCTTCATTGCAATTATATAAACGTTTTTTCCAAGATTGTTTAACTCTTTATATAATTCTAAAGCAGCACTAATATTGTACTGTCCTTCCTTTAAGCCTATAATAACACCTATATTTTTGGCGTCTATAGCTTTATAAAAGTTAAATAGTAAACGTTTTTGCACTCTTAAGGCATCTTTTTCAATTGAAAAGATTTCTTTTGTATGTGGATCCAGTACCAGTACAGGCTTTCCCAATAAATTATAAAGTCCTATAGCATGAAAACGACTTGAACCTATGAAAAGAAAGACGTCCACAAACTGTTCAATTGCTTTACAGGTAGAATAATTACAACCGAAAATTTGACCCCTTCTTAAAGGGGGGATTGAATCACCTATATATACAGAAAAACCTAACTTTTGAAGATAATTTTGTACTTCATCAAGTCTTTTCAAATGTGGGCCAATGGTGCATAATCCTATATTTTTATATGCCCTTATTAAAGGAAGCACCTTTTCTACTACCGGAGTTAAGGATATTGTATCATAAGCGTCTATAAAATATGTCATTTTCCCAGCTCTTCTAAGAGTAGAGTTGTGACCTATATGTAATATTAAATCAACTTGCAAAAATGAAGCTTCGCTTTCGGCTAGATCACAAATACCATAGCATGATTCACCGAAGAAGATTGCATCAAAATTATATTTTTTTGACAAATTGCTTATAATTTTGATGCAATCTAATCTAATACCTGAGGGGCAGGTAACTAGTACAAGTTTAGGTTTTATTTCTTCAATCAACTTTATTAAAGATAATTCATCAATTTCTATCATATGTTATTTCACTCCAAACTGTTATTGATAGCAAAATTTAATATGTACGCTCAGGCCGGTAATTGGATATGTATAAACAGATAGCTCAAACATGGCGGAAGATCTACAAAGAAAATTTAGAGGTACTTAGAATGAGAGCAGAAAAATGGAGAAAAGAAAAGGCTATCGTACGAATAGATAAACCAACAAGATTAGATAGGGCTAGGCGGTTAGGATACAAGGCTAAAAAGGGATACATCATTGTAAGGGTGCGTTTAAGTCGTAAGGGGAAAAGGGTGGAAAGACCGAGATCAGGTAGGAGACCAAAACATATGGGGGTAGTGAAGATAAAGCCTAATGTAAATTACAAGGAAACCGCTATAAATAGAGTTAGGGAAAAATATCCAAACATGGGGGTTTTAAACGCCTATTATGTGTATAAGGATGGAAAGTACATTTGGTATGAAGTTATATTAAAGGATAAAAATGTGGAAGATTAAACTTTAGTTGAAGCTATAACTTCTAATTCACTTACATTTTTTGATTCCTTAATAGTGGATTCAATGGAATCTATATCAACATTGTCGTCAACGCGAATATCTAGAATTAATGCACTTAGACCGAACGCTATAGGTTCAGTTTTAAACTGTCCTACCTCTGCTAGTCCAGCTAACTTTTGCTTTATTTCATCATAAATTGTTTGCAGGTTAATGTTTATATCAATTGGAAATATTTTATAGCGGATAACCATTTTACCCATAATTATCACGCTAAGGTCCTTCAAAACCGCAATTTATACATTTATAAACTCTAGCAAAGGCTCTACATTTTTCGCATCGCCAAATTTGCACTAGACCACAATTTGGACAATAAAACTTTACTGCTTTTTCTCCAACGGAAATAGGTCTATTGCAGGATGAGCATTTAGGTAACTTTATTTCTGACATACCAACGCACACATTTAAATGATAAATAAAGTTTACTTTATTAAATTATTAAACTTTTTAAGATGGTTTGTTACTACGTTACCAAAAATTTCTTTACAAATTTTCAATGCATTCTTAACTCCTATGAATTTAATTATTGATGATAAATGTAAGTCGTAATCAATTTCTAAAACATCTTTGGTTGAAAGAACTTCTTTTGCTATAGAGAATAGTTTTTCAATTTTATCGTTATCCATGTTTTCATATAGTTTTCTTGCAAATTTCATTAGTTCTATTTCATTTTTAAAATTTGATAACCAATTTTTTTCGTATTCATCTACTAAAGATATTTTAGGATCAGATATTTTATTGGCAATTGCCTTTGCCAAAAGAAGTGCGCCCATACCACCAAAATATATTCCTCCACCTGTGGTTGGCTTAGTTTGGCCTGCAGAGTCGCCAACATATAGGACTCGACCTTCTACAAGATTTTGTTTTATACCACCTAGTACAATCGGAGAAAATTTTAGTAAATTCAAATGTGTTTTGCTTTGTGGCAAGACCAATTTTTGCTAAATTTTCATTGAGTGGAATAAGCCAAGCAAAAAAACCAGGAGCAATACTTTTATTAAAAAACACATGGATTGCATCTGTTTCAAAATCCTTGTAATATGCATACAATTGTACGCCATTATATAAACCTAATTTATTTGCATAAGAGAGAGCGCCTCGTGCATCTATCAAATAACTGGAAGTTAGTGATTGATCACCTGTAAGTTTTATTTTAACACAAGTGCCATTTTGTGAAAAAGAAATCATTTTTGTAAGTAAAGAAATTTCTGCACCATTTTTGATTGCTTCTTCTGCCAGATAGTTATCTATATTATATCTATTGAGAACAAAAATATTTTTTGTTTTAAAATTAACTGTTACTCCTTTACCACTTGGAGGATAAAAAATTATTTTTGAAAAATTATTTTCCACAAGGTTTTTAGAAATTGGTATATTTAAGGTTTCAATCGTCTTTAGTGATACAACACCACTACATTTATTTGGATAACCTATTTCATTATGTTCTTCTATAACTTTAACTGGAAAATTTTTTGAAGCTAATTCTTTTGCACATAAAAGACCTGAAAACCCACCACCCACAATGAATATTTCTGATTGATCCATAACTAATTTGCGTAAATTACTCTTTTTATAAATTTTTATAGAATAATTATTTTCAAATTTTTAGATAGCTAATTTTGTTTAACTTAACACATAAAATAATAGAAATAGAAATTTGGTGGAATTGGAAAACTTTTTAAATCAAAAGGGAATAAGAATAAAAAGGAAGACAGGACCAATGAACGGGAGAGGGATAGAATGAAAACAAATCTTAAGCATATAATATTGAGTAAATTAAATGAAAGGAAGGCTATTATGGATAAGGAATTGATAAATAGTTTGAAAAAAGACAATTATGATTTTTCATTAAAAGAATTAAATTTTGCCCTTCTTGAACTAGAAATAGGTGGATTAATCTTAACAAGATGGAGTGGAAAAGATAAAAGGAGGATAGAATTGATAGAGAAAAAAGGAAGAGGGATAGAATGGGAGTAGATATAAAGGAAATAGTTAATGCTAGAAAAATATCTTTAGAAGATTTAGCTGACAAAATTTTAGCAATAGATGCACATAATGCCTTATACCAATTTTTATCAATAATCCGTGAAAGAACTGGGGAGCCTTTAAGAGATTCGCATGGAAACATAACAAGTCATTTAAGTGGTCTTTACTATAGAACAATGAATTTACTTACAATTGGAATAAAGCCTATTTATGTCTTTGATGGAGAACCACCTGTACTAAAGAACATGGAGCTTAGTAGGAGAAAATTATTGAAGGAAGAGGCAAAAATTAAGTATTCTATGGCCTTAGAAAAGGGGGACATGGAAGAGGCTATGAAATATGCAAAGCGAGCTTCTTATTTAACAGACCAAATGATAAATGATTCAAAAAAACTTTTGGAATTAATGGGAATCCCTTGGATTCAAGCACCCTCTGAAGGAGAAGCTACGGCAGCATATCTTACAATAATTGGAAAAGCTTACGCTGTAGTTTCACAAGATTATGACACGCTTTTATTCGGTGGAAAAAGGCTCTGCAGAAATATTACAATTTCTGGAAGAAGGAAACTTCCAGGCAAAGATGCTTATCAAGAAGTAGAACCAGAAGAGATACTATTGGATGAAACTTTAAAGAATCTTGGAATAACTAGAGAACAATTAATTGATATAGGAATTTTAGTGGGAACCGATTTTAATCTAGAAGGGTTCAAGGGTTATGGACCGATTAGAGCATTAAAGGCAATAAAGCAGTATGGTAAATTAGAGAATATACCAGACATACAAGAAGAATTAAAGCTAATAGACTATAATTCAATTCGCGAAATATTTCTCAGACCAAAAGTGATAGAAGATGTGCATATTGAATTTAAAAAAATGGATGAAAAAGGGATATTAGATTTCTTATGTAGCAAATATGAATTTTCAGAAGAACGTGTACTCAATGCTATAAAAAAATATAAAGAGGCTGAAGAAAGAAGAACCAAAAAGGGGACTTCTTTAGATAGATGGTTCTAATGAGGATAAATTTTGAAGAACAGCGTAAGCGACTTGTTAAGCGATTAAAGGATCAAGGAATAATCAGAAGTAAAAAGGTAGAGTTAAGTTTCTTAAATGTACCTAGGGAAGAATTTGTCTGGCCGGACACTAAAAATCAGGCCTACTTGGATACACCTCTTCCTTTAGGAAATACTGGACAGACAATTTCAGCACCTCATATGATTGCCATCATGTTGGAGGAACTTGATTTAGAAAAAGGAGACTATGTTCTTGAGATAGGGACAGGGAGTGGATATAACGCAGCTTTAATGGCATACATTGTAAGTGATGGGAAAAAAGAGAGGAAGGGAAAAGTTATTACTATAGAAAGAATAAAAGATTTAGTTACCTTTGCGGAGAATAATATCAACCGTACCACATTTTCAGAATATGTGAAAATTGTGTATGGAGACGGTACTATTGGATATCCACCATATGAGGAAAATGAAATATATGATAAAATCATTATTACAGCGGCTGCACCTCGATTTCCTAGGATTTTAATAAAACAATTAAAGGTGGGGGGAACTATCCTTGCACCTATTGGTGATCTTTTTGCTCAAACTTTAACAAAGGGAATAAAAAGAGTTAATGGAACAATTGATATAAAAGAGGATATCGAATGTATATTTGTGCCTTTAATCGGCGAAGATGGTTACAAATTTTAGGGTAAAGGAAAAATTTCGATTATCATCAATCCTTTACTCTCTTTTTTTTGCAAAAGTTTAATTAAGCTTCTTGGAATGTCTTTTGCAGAAGCTGTGGATTTTATCGCTAAGGTCCTTGGACAAATATAATCACTTTTACGTACAACCATACTCTTTTTATCTATCAAAAGTAAGTTGGATGAACCTCTTGCTAAAACTTTAAAGGTTTCTTCGCCTACTTTTATTGTCAAACTTACTTTGACGCCGTCTGCTTTTAGCTTACTCTTTATCTCTGGAAGAAGGTCATAACATGCTTTTGATGAATTTATTCCAATAATACAATCACCTCTAGGTGTAACATAATTTTCTTTTGTAATTTCAAACGTTGTTGGATGCGTCGCCCTTATATGCTCATGGCCATAGAACATTATTACATCTCTCAAATTCATGCTCTCTAATGGTATTAATATTGTGCAGAAAATAAATTTTTAAAAACATAATAATGTAAATCACATTTTTGATTTAGCGGGCCTGCGGGGATTTGAACCCCGGACCTACTGGTTTCTCCACAGTTTATTTAAGAGCCAGCCGCTCTTCCTGGCTGAGCCACAGGCCCTGTCAATTTGGTAAAGGCTAAAGGTATTTTTAACTTTTTAATTCAACCGAAGACTTATATTTGTTTAAAGCAGTAAAATGTAAAATTCTATAATACTGTACCTAATTAGAGTGGAGGAATATATGTTAAGTTTAGTTGGGTTAGGGGTTCAGGGAATAAGGTCAATAACATTAGAGGGATTAGAAGTACTAAAGAAAAGTGATATTGTCTATCTTGATAGGTATACTACTTATGTTCCAGAAAAATTTGTAGAAGAATTAAAGGAGATTATTAAAAAAGATGTAACAG
>JACIWG010000276.1 GCA_014361085.1 Nitrososphaeria archaeon | reverse complement strand
AATATGGTTGAAAAATTTTACTAAAATGCTCCCTAGGTATACCTGAACCTGTGTCACTTATTCTTAAAACTATATTATTTTCTTCAGAAAAAGCTTCGACAGTTAATATGCCACCATTTGGCATCGCTTGAACAGCATTTGAAATCAAATTTTGCATTATTCTTATAAATGAAACCCAATTGGTTTTAATGGTTTTTATCCTCAAATTTTTTACCACTTTAACATTATCAGGAACTTTTATAGATTTTAGAACAAGAGAAAATAGTTCTTCGATTGAATAGGTTTGGAAAACAGGAACTTTAGGTGTAGAAAAGTCTTGAAGATCTAATATGATTTTATGCATATATGCCATTTGCTCTGATATAGCGTCTAAAATATCAATTATTTTCGAGTCAGTTGTCCGATTCTTCGCTAAATAGATAAGGTTAGCAATAGTCTGAAGAGGATTCCTTAGATCGTGTCCTATCATGGATGTAGCCCTTCCTATAGCTGCAAGCGTTTCACTCTCCTTAACCTTTCTTTCTTTTTCTCTAAAAAGTTCTTCGATTTTTAGTGAAGATTCCTTTAATAGGTCATCAATTTTCTTTTGGAGAGTGACATCTCTAACTAATGCAACAAATTCTTTTCTTTTACCCTTAATTCTACTTACATCTAATTCAACATAAACTGGAACACCATTCTTTCTATACATTAAAGCTTTTGCACAAACCTTTTTTGTAGTAGAAATTCTCCATATAAACCCATCATAATCTATATCATAGAATTCTGCTTTAAGAAGGTTAACAAAAGATTTTCCGACAGCCTCATTTTTTGTCCAACCGAACAACTCTATAGCAGCATTATTCCAGTATTTTATGATAAGCTTATGGTTGAAACTTATGATCGGATAATTTAAACTTTCTACAAGCAAATCATATCTTATTTTATTGTTTAAAGGAGAAACTCTCATATCGTCACCTTTACATAACCCTTTTAACCCTTAGGGTCTCTAAAATTATTTCTTTAGCTTTTTCACCATCTTTTCTTTTAAATGAATTCATAAGTTCCTCAGTTTTCTTTTCAGCGTATAGGATGTCCTCAAACAATTTTGATATTAAAATTTCGAATAAGATTCTAATTGTTAACTCTACTTTAAAAATTTTTAACATAATATCATAAGCTTTAACTGGATCCTTAATTATCAGCCTAGAAAAACTGTCCTCGTACTCTTCAAGTTTTGTATAGTAGTCTAAAACTATGAGAAATGATCCACCATAAACTTCATTCAAGTATCTTTTAAATAAATTCGCGGCATCATCTATAGAAGAAAATTCATTTGTATACAACTATCCTACCACCTTCCTCAATGTTCATGTTATAGAGTCTAGAAGAAATTTTCGCACCCCTAGCTTTCAAAATAGCAATCTTTCTAACAATTTCATCAATAGCAATTCTTTCCAAGAAAAGTGCTATTACATTATCAAATGCCGTTGATAATCCACTCGCTTCCTTTAATGCATTTCCAATTAAGGTTGCAACAAAGGTTATATTCTTTGATTTACAATAATAGGATAAACTTCTCATAAAATTGTCAAAATCTTCTTCTCCATAAACTCTTTTTAATGCAATGGAACCATCAAGAACTATAACAGACGGTTTCACTTCCTCTATCTTTTTTCTAAACAGTTGTAGACTTTCGTATGGTGTTCGAATTAAAATACTGTGTGAAATCAAATCTATCTTCTGAATTTCTTCAGATGATACA
>JACIWG010000275.1 GCA_014361085.1 Nitrososphaeria archaeon | reverse complement strand
TTCAAAATCCTCTTCAAATAAATGTCCCTTAAAGTTTCACAATATCTTCCAGCAAGCTCGCCAACACCGAACCTAATAGACTGTGATAGAGGTTGAACAGGAGGCCTATCATAATTCCATCCCCTCAACTCTTCACTAGTTGGTCTCTGACTGAGCTCATCCCTTAAGACCTTAAGCCTCTTATCAACCTCAGACTTATCTAAAACCAGCATAACATAAGTTTATAATATCCTAAAAATAAATTCTTCGAAAGCAAAAAATATAAAAGTTTTTAACAGTAAACCTTTAATGTTAATATAAAAATAAAGTTAGCTTATTATTTCTATTGCTCTCACTAAACATTCTTGGTTGGGAATTTTTATTCTTCGATCACTCTTTTCTTTTAACAAATTTGCGACATAGTAAGCTAAAAGTAATTTATTGGAGTTTTTATATTGAATTGCATTAGCCATATTTATTAATGCATCTATCGCTAACGATGAAAGCTCATTAATTTGTGTTTGAGCTAGTAATTCGCGAATAAAAATTTTAAAGGGGTAAATTTCTTCACCCATACAATACAAGAAATGAATAGTGGCTGTTGAAGATATAAGCTCAAATTTTCTTACAGCTTCTCCTCCACTTCTTCTCTTTTCTATACTAAATGTAATTAACTGGGGTGGATATTTTAAAAATGTTGATAAAGTTGAAATATCTAGAGTAGAAAAGATGAGTAATGGCAGTACTTTTGAAGGAACGTTAGAAAATAGATACTTAATTTCTTTTTCTTCAGTATAATTCATAAAAATGTTTGTGATTCTCCTTAGACCCATTAAATATTCCTCTCCAATTTCTTGATTAAAAGGTGGTGCCAAAATGACATAAAACTTTTCTCTTAGATCAGCTTTTTCACTTTCATAAGTTATGGAGTAATAGGCTAGGCCGATCATGTAGGTTAATACTAGTAGCCTATTTGAATACATACTATAGGGAGAAGGTTTGGCATCCCATATATTCAATCCTTTACCATAAATTGGCATAAGTGACATAGGAAGTAATACTAATTTTTTACTTTTTGCTTTATTCCGGTCTGCCTTTTCCAAAATAAAACCTGATTCTAGATTATAAAGTTCCTCATCGATGATTTCACCCATTAATTTTCTGAAATACTCTGTCGGTGGACAAAAGGGATTACTACCCTTTCCACCCCCAATATTTATTTTTGACGAAAGAGCAAGTTTAAGCCTTTCCTCCTCATATATTTTTTTAAAAGCATTTTTTAGAAAACTTAAATCATCCCTATGTAAACCTATAACTTCTATTGGGTTTAGGGATCCGATCATAAGCTTAAATTGGATTGTAGGCTTAATTCTAAACAAGCTTTCAAAAAGTCCTAGCGAACAAACTGCATCTAATAATATATTACCTGTTCCCTTAATTTTCATTCCCTTAATCCTCCAGCATTATTATCGACTTCAACAAGTGGAAGTAGTAAAGATGAGACTAAAAGACGAAGCTCAGGAGCTATAGGGGAACCATCTATTCTGTTTAAAACATCATTTATGGATTGCAATATGCTATTTTTGTCCACACATCTAAAATAAGTAAGTAGAGCGGTATTTATTTTATTTATGCTTTCTGTTTCATAAATCTCCAATCCTTCTATCTCTATTTCTTTTTCTGCACCCTCAACTATTTGCAGATCTTCATCTTCAATTCTCGCTAATAAGGACAATAAATAATCCATTTGAGGTGTTCTTAGCATCCTTAAAAA
>JACIWG010000274.1 GCA_014361085.1 Nitrososphaeria archaeon | reverse complement strand
GTTAAAATGAAGGTTAGAGGAGCGCCTTTAATAGGAATTGTAGGAGCTTTTGCTGTTGCAGCTCTAGCTCAGAAGATCGACTCAAAAAGTAGGGAGGAGTTTTTAAAAGAAATTGAGAAGGGTGCTGAATATATTTTGAGCACGAGACCGACCGCATACAATCTAAAATATTGTGTAAACGCTGTCCTTAGAAAAATTAGTGAGTGTGAGAAAGTAGAGGATATGAGAAAAGTAGCATTAGAAGAGGCACAGAAATTATTTGATATGGAGAAAGAAAATAGTAGAAGAATAGGAGAGTATGGTGAAGAACTTTTAAATGATGGGGACACAGTTTTAACACACTGTAATGCTGGCGAACTTGCTACAGTTGCCTATGGCACTGCTCTAGCGCCAATAAGGATAGCATGTGAAAAGAAAAAGTGCATTTATGTTATAGTTACTGAGACGAGGCCGGCGCAGCAGGGTGCAAGATTAACTTCTTGGGAACTTTTGAAGGCAAAAATACCTGTAACAGTCATAGCTGATACAGCTGTTGGACATGTAATGTCTAAGGGTATGGTGGACAAAGTTATTGTTGGAGCGGATAGGATAACTAGAGAAGGATATGTCTTTAACAAAATAGGAACATACCAGATTGCTGTACTTGCTAAAAAACATAACATACCATTTTATGTCGCAGCACCAACTTCAACCTTCGACCCCAACATAGATCATGAGAAAGTTGTTATAGAGGAGAGAGGCGCTGATGAAATAATATTTGTGGGAGGAAAGAGGATTGTTGCCAGGGGAGTTAAAGCATATAATCCAGTTTTTGATAAAACACCTCCAGACCTTATTGACGCCATAGTAACTGAAAATGGTATACTTTATCCTCCATTCGAAAAAAGTATAAGTACATTATTTTATAATCAAAAACTATGTTAGGAATAGGGCTCGTGGCCTAGAATGGACTAAGGCATCGGCCTTCGGAGCCGAAGATCGTGGGTTCAAGTCCCACCGAGCCCGTCTTACAATAAAATTTTGTTCATTAAGCTTTTTATTAAGATCTACACTTCCTATTTAATGCAACTTTAACTATGTCATTTAATACTGCTTGAGCTGTTTGGCGTGGGCTTACAAATTTTGCTGAAACAAATATTTCTTGAGAGTTTTTGAAATAGAATTTAACCGCCATGTCACCGTAATTTACTGTGGAAAGTGGATCACTTGATGGTATCATTTTTGGAGAAACTTGTAAAGAAATAAGACCACCTTCTTTTATTATTTCACATAAGAGTTTAACTTTCTTACCCTGTTTCTTTGCCTCTTCAATTAATGGTTCTACCTTCCTTATTCCCTCTATTTTCACATCCTTTAATTTAAAGTCACTGTCGAATATTGTATTAGCAAGTATGACGACCTTTCTTGCAGCGTCAACACCGTCCACATCGTCTGCATAGTTTGTTTCAGCCCAACCAGCATTTATTGCTTTATTTAATGCCTCTTGAAAAGAGATTCCTTTCTCCATTTCACATATTATAAAGTTTGTTGTAGCATTAAATATGCCTTCAACCTTTAATATTTCATCAGTTAAAAAGCATGATGAGAGAAGACAAAAGATTGGTACATGCGCTGCAACCGTCGCTTCATAGAGAAAATTAACATTATTTTCTATCGACATATTTTTAAGCTGTTTAAAAGCTACAACAAGAGGACCCTTATTTGCTGTAACAACATGTTTTTTGAGCATAAATGCCGTTTTAATATGAGAAAGACCCGGTTCAC
>JACIWG010000273.1 GCA_014361085.1 Nitrososphaeria archaeon | reverse complement strand
AAAATTGGCCTGCGTTAAGGAATTTTATAAAACATCTTTCAGAACCGTGAACATCTGTGGTAAAAAAAATACGGGTTCGGGGCATTTTCCAACCCCTATCTATTCGGGCGGTATCTCTTTAAATGTTAACTCAAGCGGTATACCCTTTACTCTATGGTACACTGAAGATATCAAGTATACAATGAAGCCAATCACAAAAATTCCGAACGTGAAGATGATGTATGTCTCGTTTAATGTTCCAGCTATTGCTGGAGTTAGGCTAGCATATGCAATGTATATACTTGCTATAAGACTTAATATTCCAAGTAATGTTATAAGAGGTAGTCCAAGAACCTTCCTTTTAACCATTGCTGGAGCTGTTTCAAAAATGTCCTTTCTAACATATGGTAATACGATTCCGGCAATAGAAACCATAGCTATCTCAAGCGACCAGCCTGTAACAACATATGCGACGTAGCTTAAAATGGGTGTGAATAGCCAAAGTGCCTCAAATATTATTGAAAGTACTGTAATAAATATTAGTGCTACATATGGCGAATTATAGCGTTCATCGACTTTAGAAAATATCTGTGGTAGTACTCTGTCAAAGGACCATGAAAAGATAAGTCTAACCGCTGTAAACATGTAAGTTAATCCACATGCTAATGGAACTATTGCCCAAGTCAGAACTATAATAGCTGAAACCAGATTATTTTCTAAAACGGTCATTGTGAGAAGATGGAATGCTGGTGCAAAAGGTAGAGTATAATCAGGGCTTCCCATTACTGCAAGATAAGATATTGCTCCAACGAACTGTGGTCCCATAGCATTGTATGTTGCAGCATAAATGAGCCAAGTAATTAATGTGAATACAAGTATTCCTCCAGCAATGGCAATAAACTGTGCCTTCCTAACCTCCTTAACCTCTCCTGCAATGTAGACAGAAAGATTGAATCCAGTAAAATTAAGTATAGTATAAATTATTCCAAGCATTGTAGCACCAAATACGAAACCTGAAGGATGTCCGTTTGCGATCGCCTTAGAAATTATATCCTGATAATTCATTCCAGTACTTTGACTAAATACTGTAGCAAACGTTTCAGGTCGCATTGAAAGCAATGATATAACATATGCTACAATTCCCACTATAATGAGTATAAAAGATGCCCAGACTGCCTTAACAAACGCTCTTGCTCCACGAATTGTGATAACAGCGCAAACTGCATAGTATACTACTCCAAGAAGCATCATAACGTTAGAGTCGCTGAGAAGATTCGCAATATCTCCATAGCCTAAGTATGACAGAAATGGTGCAAGCCCCCATTGTATAGCCCAAGGAATTTCCATGCCAACAAACGCCATCAAAACTATGAAGATAAAGAAAACCATCGAAAAACCTATTGCAGGATGTAGAATACGTGTAGCCCAAACGTAGTCTCCTCCTGAGCGTGGCATTATAACAGAAAAGAGTGCGTAAAATAATCCAATCACCAGACAGACAGGTGCTGCAACCCATGCAGTGAGCGTGAGATCAACTCCTGGAAATAGTCCCGCAGCCCACATTCCATACAAGTAAACAGCACCAGGTCCCATGACAATAACGTTAAAAATTAGTGCATCCCATGCAGAAATATTTCGAACAAGCCCCGAAGCCTTTCTAACGAAAAGCTCTTGGTTTTCCATGACTTCCACATAACCAAACTATGATATTTAAATTTATTTTTTATTCAATGAACTCCAAGTTTTCCTCACAAAGTTTAAATAAGAATAAATCTTAAAATAGTAGAGGACA
>JACIWG010000272.1 GCA_014361085.1 Nitrososphaeria archaeon | reverse complement strand
GTTGCTGCCCTATCTTTTCGAATACTATTCCAAGGTATGAATTGAATTTGTTTTTAAAATTTTCTATAGCGACCTCCTTCATCCCACTTTCTATTTCAGCCTGGAATGGTGAAACGAACCTGAACCAGAAGTTAAAGTAATTATCATCTATTATGTATAAGCCCCTTTTCCCCTTTTTAGGTGAAAATATTGGCACGATCCTTTTCACGATGCCCAAAGAAGATAAAACTTTAAGATAGAAGAAAGCGTCCTTAGGCTGAATGAAAGCATAGTCTGCTATTTCATTTATCCTATTGTATCCAAGCCCTATGGCCTCTAAAACCTGAATGTATGTTGAATAGTCCCTTAACTCGTCAGAAAGCAGTCTTAAAGCGTCTTCGAATAGGAAAGATGATGGATCGAAGACGTTTTTAACAATTTCCTCTTCCACATTTTCTCCACTAAAAAACTCTAGGTATTTTGCAACACCGTTAGTAATTGAATAGATTTTTACTATATCTTCAATACTCGTGTTTTTGAACCACAGTTTTAGGGTTAAGAAATCGAAGGGTTCAACTTTAATGTATCTTGTAGCACGTCCATATAATGGCGATTTATAGCCTAGCACACGTGTTTCTATCATGCTCACACTTGAGCCGCAGAGTATCAACATAATCCTTTTTTCCTTCAACTTTTCATCAACAATTTCTTGAAAGTCTGAAAGTATACCCGAATCTCTTCTTACAAGGTACCCGAATTCGTCAATCACTATTATAACCTTTTCCTTAACCTTACTTAATATTGCGTCGAAGGCATCTTGGAAACTTTTAAATGTGACTGATGGCATTTTTATGAACTGGCATACCTTTTCAGAAAATTTTTTCAAGTTATAGGCAACCTTTCTATTAGAACAGAGGAAGTAAAGTGATTCCTTATCCTTTATAAACTCTTTAATCAATTCAGTCTTTCCAACTCTCCTCCTGCCGAAAATTATGATAAACTCGAACCTTTTCGATTGCAGACATTCGTTCAATATTTTCAGTTCATTTTCCCTGTCAATAAATGTTCGAGTCATAACTATTATAGTCTAAACTCGAATATTTAAAAATTTTTATTTACACAATATTCATCTAATATATAGAATTTTCACCAATGATATGTTAAGTTTTTGCCTTTGGATATGAGCCTAAAATTTTTAGGAAAGTCGATTTTTCCATTAACTTTTCTATCGCCTTCTTACATCTTTCTTCACTTATGTGGCCTTCAAAGTCTAGGTAAAAGTTGTATTCCCAAGGCTTAAGCTTTGTAGGCCTTGACTCTATTTTTGTCAAGTTTATGCCTCTTAATGCAAACTCTTCGAGTGCATGATATAATGTTCCTGGAGCATGTTTTACAGAAAATATTATTGAGGTCTTATCTTCTCCTGTTGGTGGTGAATCCTGTTTTGATAGGACAAAGAATCTTGTATAGTTGTTTTTCCTGTCTTCAATGCCTTCTGCAATAACCTTCATTTGATATATTTCTGCAGCCCTTTTACTTGCTATAGCCGCTGCATCCCTTACATTCTCTTCCTTTATCATTTTAACACTTCCCGCTGTATCAAAGTATGGGACTGGAATATAGCCTGACTTTCTTATAAAATTCCTACATTGTGCTAGAGCTTGCGGGTGAGAGTACACTTTCTTTATCGACGCGATCTCAGCTTGCGGGTGAACTATTAGACAATGAACTATCTTCAATATTATTTCACCACATACTTTTAGGTTGCTTGAAAGCAGTAGGTCGTATGTTTGGTTCA
>JACIWG010000271.1 GCA_014361085.1 Nitrososphaeria archaeon | reverse complement strand
AATAGGTACTAAACCTAAATAAATAATGTTAATATCGAGCTTGATATCATGCTCGAAGACTATTATAAATTGTTTATAAAAAAATTTATAGAAAGTTTATGGCTAATATTTTTAGGGAAATAAAAATGACAAGACAAAAGAATCTACCACGAATTGGCAAACTACCTCCAGAAATTTTTAATGAAATTATATTTCCTAAATTAGGGGCACCAGACGAATATCTTCTAGTGGGCCCAAAACATGGTTTTGATGCTGCAGTCTTAAAAGTTGGCGATAAAATTATGGTGGTAGCCGAAGACCCTACATTTGGAGTTCCTTCTTGGGGCTGGAGACAATTTGGATGGGGAATAGTAAATATTTGTGCAAGTGACGTCGCAGTCTTCGGTGTCAGACCAAAATATATGACAATATGCTTCCTTCTTCCACTGCAAACCCCCAAATCAATCTTGGAAGAAATTTGGGCTTCAATACATGAGGAATGTTTGAAATTGGGTATAACTATTGTTGGTGGGCACACGGGAGTTTATGGCGGTATATCTTACCCATTAAATGGAGGATGCACTGTTTGGGGTTTTGCTGAAAATGGCAAATATGTTACACCTGGAGGTGCTCGTGTAGGAGACTTGATATTAATCACAAAGGGTGCAGCGGTTGAGGCAACAGCAATTTTGGCCCTACAGTATCCTAAAACACTTTCAAGAGTAATAGGCTCAAATTTGGTTAAGAAAGCCCAAGATATGTATTGGCAGATGTCAGTTATTGAGGACGCTTTAACAGCCTTTAATACAGGAATGGTAACAGCAATGCATGATGCTACTGAAGGCGGTGTTTTTGGTGGAATATATGAAATTGCTGAAGCAAGTAATGTTGGTGTAAAAGTTTATTTGGAGAAGATTAGGGTTTCAGAAGAAACAAGAAGAATATGCGAGTTCTTTAAAATTGATCCATACAAGGCTATAAGTGAGGGGACACTAGTTCTAACAGTTCGACCAGAAGGTGTGACAAGAGTTATAAGTGCTTTAGAAAGAAAGGGCATAGAGGCAATGGTTGTAGGCGAGATTACAGAATCTGAAGAAGGACGAAGGATAGTTTCCGATAAATTTGGAGAATTTGAACTAGAATTTCCTGAAGAGGACCCATTCTGGAAAGCCTTCTTTGAAACACTGGAGAAACCTGATTCTTAAATTTTGGAGGATAAATAAATGGTTGAACTATACAATCAAGAAAGGGACATGGTGCTGGGAAATCTTTTGAGAGCTGTGCAGATGCTTGAATCGTCAGAGTATTTTAAATTTCTAATGCCAGAGGTTAGAGTAAACTTAGTTTATTCAATCGAAAATGCATTATCCGTAGATGATGTTGCAGGTGTGGACGGACAAATAACTTTAGTACATGGAAAGGTAAAGGCTGCTGGATATCCTAGATTCGGGGCATCAGATCACATGGCAAGACTTTTAATTGAAGTTAGGAAATACGATAAAAGGTATAGGGCTGGAATAAACTTTGCCTGGACACCTACAATATCTAAATTTTTAGAAGAATATTCTAGAGAAAAAAATTGGGATTATGTTGGCATAGACAGAAGCTTAGAGCCAGAGGAAATAAAGGCTGTTGATGGAAAAAGTATGCCATGGAAGATAAATGAAATTGTAAAAAAATGTGGTGGAAGAGTTCCAAAATTGTTCTATGAAGGACCAGGTCTAGGTAAAGAACCACTCTCAATTCTATTGGGGAGAACTGCTGTAGAGGTTGCAAATGAAGTGATCGACTTATCTAAACAGTATACTT
>JACIWG010000270.1 GCA_014361085.1 Nitrososphaeria archaeon | reverse complement strand
TAGGAACTTGTCGTTTTAGGTTTTTGATCTTTCCTTCTTTTTCTAACTCTTTTAAATCTAAAAAAGCCAATACCTCTCCCAAATTACCTACTTTTCCGCTTTCACTAACAGCACTACTAATTACAGGCATGAATAATAAAATGAGGAATTTCTATAATCTTATTTTACTAATATTAGCAATATGTTGCATAAATTGGTAAAAAATAAATTTAAATCGCAATATTTATACAATATATAATGAGAAAAATTTATAAAATATCGAGAGCCCTATCATCTGAGACAAGATTAAAAATCCTGAAAATCATCGGCTCATCCTCCCTTACCTTATCAGAAATAACCGAGAAGTTTAATAACTCGTATCACACTCATATGTATAAAGAGTCTATTTATCGAGAGCTGGAACAAATGGTTAATGCTGGCATATTAAGAAAAAAATATTATCAAAAAGATAAAAAATTGAAATACGAGATAGCAAAAAAAGAAATAATAATAAATCTTGGAAATTTAACGGTTAAAGAAGTAAATAAAGACACGGAGAACGAGGAGAAAAATGAAAAATGAGGTATATTTTGAAGTAAAAAATCAGGATGGCCTGGCCAGATATGGAGAGTTGAGAGTGGGCAATTTACAGGTTGAAACTCCTCTTATATTTCTCGGCTACAGATTAGGTGATCAACCTGAAGTATGGAAAAAAATAAAAATCGAGGCCTTAATGCCTAACGTTTATGATCTTTTACAAAATAATGGAAGAGTTACTGAAGTTCTAAAAAAAGGCGTTCATAAATATCTCGGATTTAGTAATCTTATTATGATGGATAGCGGAGGTTGGTATTTTCAAAAGAAAGGAGGAATAAATGTTGATGTAGAATATGTGCTTGAATTGGAAGAAAAAGCGAGGCCAGACATAGGCGTTGTGTTGGATTTTCCCCTTGATCCTTCTAAACCAGAAGAAACCCACAAACGAATAGACTATACCGCGAGAAATACAAAATATATGCTTGAAAAATCCAAAATACCAATTATGCCCACAATCCATGGCTATAGTAAAGAAGAAATAGATTATTCAGCCAAAAAACTACGCTTGGACAAACCAACCATGTTAGCCCTTGGTAGTCAAGCTGCTCTGCTTTATCCCTTCAGAGTTAATAAAATAGAGAAAATTGTGGATACCATTCTTTATGTGAGAAGAAAATTTCCGAATGCGTTTCTGCATGTTTTTGGTTTGGGTTCTCCACGGTTGGTACCGTTGCTTTTCTATTTAGGAGTAGATAGTGTTGATGCAAAAACTTGGTTATGGAAAGCTGTTAGACATATGATATATCATAACGGACAAATTGTATGCATCAAAAATGATAGTTACTCTTGGACTCCATACTTCGATGGAAGAGATTTTGAATGCAATTGCCCTGTATGCTCAAAATATGGTTTTGAAGGATTAAAAGGGGAGAGAAATTGGAGGAACAGAGCCATTCATAATGCTTGGAAGTATCAACAAGAGATGAAAGAGATTAGAAAAAGCATTAGAGACGGATGGATGGAAGAATATATAGGAGATAGGATGGAAAATAAAACATACAGATCTTTATTCGAGAAAATAAAAAATAAGCTCCAAAAAAATCTTTATGAGTGGTGAAAATATGATTGATAGGATAATTAAAGAAAAATCAAGATTAACAAAAGAAGAATGGAGAGAATATACGAAAAGTATTTGGAGTATAAAAGATGTTAGATCCAAATTGCATCCAGCACCATTTCCGGAAGAAATTCCATATAGGTTAATAAAGATGTT
>JACIWG010000269.1 GCA_014361085.1 Nitrososphaeria archaeon | reverse complement strand
AAATTATTCCATATTTTATTAATATTGGTGTGGACGTCATAGATCCATTACAACCTGAATGCAACAATTTAAGAAGGGTAAAAGAGTTGTATGGTAAAAAGTTAGCCTTTCACGGATGCATCTCTGTTCAAAGAACTCTAGCCTTTGGTACAGTTAAAGATGTAGAAAATGAAGTTATATCTGTAATTAATATTATGGACAAAAATGGGGGTTATATACTTTCCCCAGCTCATAAAATAGATTTACATATGCCTATTGAAAACATTTTATCCTTGTATGATTTTGCAAAAAAATATGGGGTATATAAGTAAGGCACGTTCACCCTTTGACTGCACCCATAGTCATACCTTTAATCAGATACTTTTCTAAATAACTGAAAACTAAAATTATTGGTATAGATGTCATTGTTGCAGCAGCATTAACAAGCCCCCAACTAAACTCTTCTCCATACTGATAAAGCATGAAAAAGCCTATGGGTAATGTATAATTTTCGGCAGTGTTAAGAAAAAGGAGTGCATACAAATATTCATTAAATGCTGTCACGAAAGCAAAATAAAATACACTAACTATTGAAGGAAGTGTAATTGGAATAACAATCATTAATAATACTTTGGGAATACTACAACCATCAATAAGTGATGCCTCTTCAATTTCAATTGGCATTGATCTGAAAAAATTTGCCAAAAAGAAAATGGTCAAAGGTAATGTAGTCATGGTATACGTCAACATAAGAGATCGTAAAGTATCGTATAAGCCCAAAGTTAGTATGATTTGATATAATGGCAATGCTATCAATATACCGCCCATCAAATAACAGACTACTATCAATTTAGAAATAACTTTTTTTCCTCTAACTGGAAGCCTTACTAGACTATAAGCACCAAATATACCTAAAGTAGTTGATATGGTGGCAGAAAACGATGCAAGAAATATACTGTTTGTAAACAATCTTACAAAAGGAAATTCACGTGGATTAAATAAGTCTATATAGTATTCAAAGGTGATTTTCTCTGGAAAAAGAGGAGGAGGAAAACGAAACTGGTATACACCAGGCATTATGGATGAAATTATCATCTCATAAAAGGGTAAGAGCGTATACACTGAAACTAATATGATTCCTATAACAGAGCTAATAAATTCTCTATTTATTTTTACCATTTTAACACCTTCCTCATATAAATGAATAAAAATATAAATGATAAGGCTGCCATAAAGAGGAGGATTGAAGCGCCTCTAGAGAACTCATAAGCACGGAAGGCTGTTGAATAAGCATATACTGGAACAGTTTGTACAACACCAGAAGTTAAGAGGTAAATATCATCAAATTTATTAAGATTCCATAAGCATCGAATTAAAAACACACTTGCCATAACCCACCAGATTCCTGGAATTGTTATGTGAATAAACCTCTGCAAGAGGCCTGCGCCATCAACTTCCGCGGCCTCATACAATGTTTTATCAATTGATTGTAATGCAGCCAGGATCATTAAATAGCTGAAAGGAAAATACCTCCATATATCATAGATTATGACCATAGTGAATGCATATCGTGGGTCCATAACCCAATTAACTGGGGTCTCAATCACATTTAATTGAACTAATAAGTAATTAATGATACCCGTAACAGGGTGAAACATGTATTTCCAAACATAAGCTGTGGAAACCAGTGGTGTAACATAAGGAAGCAATATTAATCCTCTTAACACTCGTTTACCTACTGTAATTTTATTAAAAAGTAATGCCGTAAATAAACCTACAATTAAAGCGCCTGTAGATGTTGTTAAAACATAAA